>NZ_JBTYMC010000446.1:0-4053 GCF_054880855.1 Streptomyces sp. S6
GCCGCGTCCGCCGCCCGGCCGCCGATCTCCGCCGGCCCCATCCGCGACAGCCGCCGCAGGTACCAGCCCGTGTCCAGGGTCATCGCACCCCCGCCAGCGTCACCGGCGTCCCCGCCGCCAGCGCGACGGGCACGGCGAGAGTGGCGGCCGTGGTCGCAGCCAGTGACTCCAGCGGCACCGGCATCGGGCCGCCGGTCCGCACGGCCCGGACGAACGCGGCGAGCTGCGCGTTCTGCCCCTTGTCGCGGGCCTTGGGCAGCCGCGAACTCACCCACCGCTTCGGGCTGTGCACGGAGGCGCGCACGAAGTCGTCGAGGCGCAGCGCCCGGCCGTCCGCGAGCAGGTCGAGGGTCTCCTTCGGGAAACCGGACGGGCCGCTCGTGACATAGCTGATCGTGGCGGTGGACCCGTCCGGGTAGCGCAGCACGACCTGGAGGTCCTCCCCGCCGGGTGCCGCGACCGAGTACACCGAGACCGGGTCGGCGTCCAGGAGCCAGCTCGCCGTGTCGACGAAGTGTCCGCCCTCTCCGGCGAACCGCGACCCTTCGGTGTCCTGCCGCAGATACCAGCTCCCGTGGTCAAGGCGCCCCGCGTTGACCAGATACCGCAGGCTCGCCGGGCCGCTCCGGGCACCGAACCGCTCCTTCGCCTCCCGCAGCAGCGGCGCGAACCGCCGGTTGAAACCGACCTGGAGCCGGTCGTTGCCCGACTCCTCCACCGCCCCGAGCACCTCGGCCAGCTCCTCCTCGCTGAGTGCGAGAGGCTTCTCCACGAACACCGCCTTGCCCGCCAGCAGCGCCCTGCGGGTCAGCGCCGCGTGCGAGCTGTGCCGGGTGACGACGAACACCGCGTCGATCGACGTGTCGCCGAGGACCGCGTCCAGGTCGGTCGTCGCACGGGCGAAGCCGAACTTGCGCTGCGCGTTGGCGCCGGACAGCGCGGTCGTGGTGACGACCGCCGTCAGGTCCACGCCGTCCCGCTCGACGAGGTGCGGCAGCAGCATCGACGACGCGTAGTTCCCCGCGCCGACGAACGCCACCCGCAGCGAGGCACGCACGGGCCGGGCCGTCCGCTTCACCTCCACGGACGGCACCGCGACCGTCGTCGCGGGCCGCGTCTCCGGCGCGTGTCCCGGGTAGCGGAAGAGCACGGCGACGGCCTTCAACTCGCCGTCCTTCAGGCCCTGGTACGTCTCGACGGCGTCCGCGAAGTCGGCCGTGTGCGAGATCAGCGGCGCCACGTCGACCCGGCCGCGCGCGGCGAGGTCGAGAAAGCAGGCCAGGTTGCGGCGCTCGGTCCAGCGGACGTACCCGATCGGATAGTCCCGCCCCTCCAGCTCGTACTCCGGGTCGTACCGGCCCGGCCCGTAGCTGCGGGAGAAGCGGACGTCCAGCTCCTTCTCGTAGTACGCGTTCCACGGCAGGTCGAGACGGCACTTCCCGATGTCGACGACCCGCCCCCGGTCCCGGCACAGTCGTGCCGCCAGCTCCACGGGCTGATTGCTCGATCCGCCGGCCGCCAGATACACCTGGTCCACACCGTGCCCGCCGGTGAGTTCGGCGACGGCTGTCTCCACCGCCGCCGACGAGGGGTCGCCGCAGGCCGCCGCGCCGAGTCGTCCGGCCAGCTCACAGCGTGCCGGGTCGGGGTCGACGCCGATCACGGTCACCCCGGACGCGGTCAGGAGCTGCACCACCAGCTGGCCGATCAGGCCGAGGCCGATCACGAGAACCGTGTCGCCGAGTTGGGGTTCGCCCCGGCGCACGCCCTGCATCGCGATGGCGCCGACGGTGCCGAACGCCGCGTGCTGCGGGGCGAGTCCGTCGGGGACCGGGGCGTAGAGGTTCTTCGGCACCCAGTTCAGCTCGGCGTGCAGGGCGTGCTCGTTGCCCGCGCACGCCACCAGGTCGCCCGCCTTCACGTCGTCCACCCCGGCGCCGACCTGCTCGACGACCCCGCACAGCGAGTAGCCCAGCGGCGTGTAGGAGTCCAGCTTGCCCATCACCTTGCGGTAGGTCGCGGGCACCCCGTTCACGGCGACGCTCTGCACGACCTTCGCGACCTGGTCCGGCCGCGACCGGGCCTTGCCCAGCATCGACATGCCCGCCTCGGACACCTTCATCAGCTCGGTGCCGGTGGAGATCAGCGAGTAGGCGCTGCGGACCAGCACCCCACCCGGCTTGCAGCCGGGCACCGGCACGTCGAGCAGGGCCAGTTCGCCGCTCTTGTAGTTCTGCACAACCTGTTTCACCCGAAGCTGTCCTGTTCTCTAGCGAGTCGTGGAGGAGCTCTGGCCGGTCGCGGCGCGGTACCAGTGCTCCAGGGTCAGCACGTGCCACAGATGCTTGGAGAAGTCCTGCTGCCCGGCGGCGTCCTCGGCGGCCATCCGCGCCAGCGCGTCCCGCCGCAGGAACCCGGCGCGCACCAGCTCCCCGTCCTCGATCACCTCGCGCACCAGCGGCGCCAGATCCCGGCTCATCCAGGCCCGCAGCGGAGCGCTGAACAACCCCTTGGGCCGGTACACGATCTCCCGGGGCAGCACCAGCGCCGCCGCCTCCTTCAGGACGGCCTTCCCCTGCCGCCCGACGATCTTCCGGTTCCCCGGCACCGCGAACGCCGCCTTCACCACCTCGACGTCCACGTACGGCACCCGCACCTCCGTGGAGGCGGCCATGCTGGAGCGGTCCGTGTAGGCGAGGTTCAGGCCCGGCAGGAACATGCGGGCGTCGCCCAGGCACATGCGGTTGACGAAGTCGTCCAGCTCGTTGTCCCGGTAGGTGTCGGCGTGCTCTGTCAGCACGTCGTCGACCGTGCCCGCCAGGTCCGGGGAGATCAGGTCGAGCAGCTCACCCCGGTCGTACAGGGTGTAGCTGCGCCGGAACGCCGTCTCCTCCGGGAGGTCGGCGAAGGACAGGAACCGCTTCGCGAACCGCACCGACCGGTAGCCCCGGCGGGCGGACGCCACCGGCAGCCGGTCCACGGCCCGCGACAGCCCGCGCCGCAGCGGACGCGGCACGCGCTGGTAGCGCACCGCGAGGAGGTTCGCGAAGTGCTTGCGGTACCCGGCGAACAGCTCGTCCGCGCCCATCCCCGACAGCATCACCTTCACCCCGGCCTCGCGGGCGGCCTGGCAGATCAGGAACGTGTTGATCGCGGCCGGGTCGCCGATCGGCTCGTCCAGGTGGTACGTCATGCGCGGCAGCAGGTCCAGGACGTCCGGGGCGATCTCGATCTCCTTCAGGTCCACCCCGAACCGGGCGGCGACCTGCCGGGCGTAGCGCAGGTCGTCCGGCATCGCCTCGAAGCGGGCGTCCTCGGCGCGGAACCCGATCGTGTAGGCGGAGATCCCCGGCCGCTCCCGCGCCGCGAGCGCGGTGAGGTAGCTGGAGTCGAGGCCGCCGGACAGGAACGTCGCCACCGGCACGTCGGAGAGCAGGTGACGCCGGGTCGACTCCTCGACGACGGCGGCCAGGTCCGGGAGTCCGTCCTCGCGGGCCTCGGCGGCGACGTCCCTCAGGTTCCAGTACCGGCCGCGCTCCACCGAGCCGTCCGCCCGGCACCTCAGCCAGCTCCCCGGCGGCAGCTTCTCCGCCTCCCGGTACGCGCACCGCGAGTCCGGCACCCAGTAGTACAGCAGCGACGCCACCAGCGCCGCCGGGTCCACATCGAGGGACCGGCCCGTCACGGCCGCGAGGGCCTTCAGCTCCGACGCGAACACCAGGCCGTCGCCGCGCCGCAGCACGAACAGCGGCTTGATACCGAGCTGGTCGCGGGCGAGCACCAGGTCGCCGGTGCGCTCGTCGAAGATGCCGAACGCGAACATGCCGCGCAGCCGGGGCAGACAGTCCGTGCCCCAGCGCCGCCACGCCTCCAGCAGTACTTCCGTGTCGGAGGTGCCCCGGAACCGAACGCCGGCGGCGGCCAGTTCGGCCCGCAGCTCGGTGTGGGAGCTTGTGCGGCGGTGCACAAAGTCTTGCGGTGATCGATGGTAGGCAGTGGGGTGCCTGGGGCCAACCCATTCGACCAACGATTCACCGGGACTTGAGGCACCGC
>NZ_JBTYMC010000447.1:0-4049 GCF_054880855.1 Streptomyces sp. S6
ACGAGGCGGACGTCGAGGCCGGGGACGGGGCGTCCGCAGGAGCCGGGGACGCGCTCGCCATCTGGGGTGTTGGCGGTGATCGGGCCGCAGGTCTCGGTGGTGCCGTAGCTGCCGCGTCAGCACCGACCCCGGCCCGGCCTCCACGAAGACCCGCGCGCCGGCGTCGTACATGGCCTCGATCTGGTCGGCGAAGCGGACCGGGGAGCCGATCTGGGCGGCGAGTTCGGTGCGGACGGCGTCGGGGGTGTGGGGGGCGGCTGTCCGGTTGGCCCAGACGGGGAACTCCGGCTCGTGGAAAGAGTGTTGAGCGAGGGCCGCGGCGAACATCGGGCCCGCCCCGGCGACGAGGGGGCTGTGGAAGGCGCAGGCGACCGGGATGCGGCGTGCGGTGAGACCGGCGGTGCGCAGGTGCCGGACGGCGTCGGCGACCCCGTCCGCCGGGCCCGAGACGACCGTCTGCTCGGGGGAGTTGAGGTTGGCGATCACCACGCCCGTGTCACCGAGGTCCGCCAGGACACGTCCGACGGCCTCCGCGTCCGCCGACACCGCCGCCATCGTGCCCGGCTCGTCCCCGGCGGCGGCCAGGATCGCGGACGCCCGCTCCTCGCTCAACTCCAGCAGTGCGCGCGGGGAGACGACCCCGGCGGCGCACAGGGCGACCAGCTCGCCGTAACTGTGCCCGGCCGCCATGTCGGGGTGGATCCCGACGACCGTGAGGACCGTGAATGCGGCCAACCCTGCGATGCCCAGGGCGGGTTGGGCCACGCGGGTGTCGGTCAGGGCCGCGTTCTGGCGCTCACGGGCGGCCTCGTCGAAGGCGGTGGGCGGATACATCGTCGGGGCGTGGGCGCGGCCCAGCTCCAGGTAGTGCCGCAGCTCGGGGAAGGCGACGAAGAGATCGGCGAGCATGCCGGGGCGCTGGCTGCCCTGGCCGGGGAAGAGGAACGCCACTTTGCCGCCGGCCTCACCGCTGCCCACCCCACCACTCCAGCCGCCGACATCACCGTCGGCCCCGCTGCCCCCCGCCCCCTCAAGGGCCTCCCGCGACTCCACCCCCCTCAACTCCCGCACCAGCTCCTCCACATCGGACGCCACCACCGCGAACCGCACCGCCTCCTCACTCGCGTCCGCCCGCCGCGCCGCGCTCAGCGCGAGATCCCGCAGGCGCCACGCCTGCCCCGGCGCCTCGGCGGCCTTGAGCAGCTCCGCGGCACCCCGCCGAGCGGAGGCCGCGTCCCGCCCCCGGAACAGGAACAGTTCGGCGGGCCACTCCTCGACACCTCGCGCCCCCTCGTCGTGCGCGGCCAGCACGACATGGAAGTTGGTCCCGCCGAACCCGAACGCGCTGACCCCGCCGATCCGTCGGGAGGGCTCGGCAGCCCAGGGCCGGGCCTCGGAGTGGAACGCGAAGGGGCTCTCCCCGTCCTTCCAGGCCGAGTTGGGCGCCGTCAGATGCAGGGTCGGCGGCCGGACGCCGGTGTACAGCGCCAGTGTCGTCTTGATCAGCCCCGCGAGTCCGGCCGCGCACTTGGTGTGCCCGATCTGCGACTTGACCGACCCGAGGACACAACTCCCGGGCGAGGAGCCCGCTTCGGCGAACACGTCGGAGAGGATGGTCAGTTCGGTCCGGTCCCCGACGACCGTCCCCGTGCCGTGCGCCTCGACGATCCCGACCTCGGCCGGGGACACGCCCGCGTTGCGGTAGGCCCGCTCCAGCGCGGCCCGTTGGCCCTCCGGCCGGGGTGCGGTCAGGCCCAGGGAACGGCCGTCGCTGGAGGAGCCGAGGCCCTTGATCACGCCGTAGACGCGGTCGCCGTCCCGCTGCGCGTCGGCGAGGCGCTTGAGGACGACGCAGGCGACGCCCTCGCCCAGGGCGATGCCGTCGGCGGCGGAGTCGAAGGCGCGGGAGCGGCCGGTGGGGGAGAGGGCGTGGACGGAGGAGAACAGGGCGTAGTCGTTGATGCCGTTGTGCAGGTCGGCGCCGCCGCACAGCACGACGTCGCTGGTCCCCGACAGCAGCTCCTTGCAGGCGACGTCCACCGCCGCCAGCGAGGACGCGCAGGCCGCGTCCACGGTGTAGTTGGCGCCGCCCAGGTCGAGGCGGTTGGCGATGCGGCCCGAGACGACGTTGGCGAGCATGCCGGGGAACGAGTCCTCGGTGAGGCGCGGGAGTTGGCCGTCCAGCGCCGGGGGGACCTCGCCGTAGTAGGAGGGCAGGACGGCGCGCAGGGTCGCTGCGTTCGACAGGTCGCTGCCCGCCTCCGCGCCGAACACCACCGAGGTGCGCGAGCGGTCGAACTCCCGCCCCCCGTCGCCGTATCCGGCGTCGTCCAGGGCACGCCGGGCGGCCTCCAGGGACAGCAGCTGGACCGGCTCGACGCTGCCGAGGGAGGTGGGCGGAATGCCGTAGCGCAGCGGGTCGAAGGGGATCCGCGGCAGGAAGCCGCCCCACTTGGAGTCGGTGGACGTGCCGTGGTGGACGGCGGAGTCCCAGCGCTCCGGGGGTACTTCGGTGACCGCGTCGGTGCCGGCGACGACGTTCGCCCAGAACGAGGGGAGGTCCGGGGACCCGGCGAACATGCAGGCCATGCCGACGATCGCGACGTCCAGCGGCGCCGGTGCCGGGGGCTCGACCGCCGTGCGGGGAGTGACCCGTTCGGTGAGGAAGGCCGCCGCGCCGGTCGTCACCGACGCGTGGAGCGCGGCGATCGTCGTCGTGCGGGAGCGCAGGACGGCGACCTCGCCGGCCATGAACATCCCCTCGTCGAGCTGCCGTTGCTCGTCCACGGAGGCGAGCGCCCCGTCCGCGTCCCGCTCCACGCCCTTGCCGGCGATGCGCAGCCGCCCCACGTTGAGCCGCTCCAGCTCCTCCCACACCTCCCGCTCGGGCAGGCCGCGTGCCCGCAGCCGGGCCGCCTCCTCGCGGTACCCGTCCGTGAAGGGGCTCGGCACGCAGCGGGTGGCGTGACCGGGCGCCGACTCCAGCAGCGTCGTCGCGCCGGCCGCCAACACCTGTTCCTGGAACAGGGGTTGGATGGCGCCCTGGCCCACGGCCTCCTCCGTGAAGAGGTAGGCCGTACCCATCAGCACCCCGACCGCGGCACCCCGGGCCGTCAGCGGTGCGGCGAGCGCCGCGACCATCGCCGCCGACCGCTCGTCGTGCACGCCGCCCGCGAAGAACACCTCCACCTCGGTGACGTCCCCGAACTCGGCCAGCACCCCCAACTGGGCTTCCCACAGCGGGAATGCGGCGCGCGGGCCGACGTGGCCGCCGCACTCCGCACCTTCGAAGACGAACCGCCGCGCGCCCGCTTCGAGGAACTGGCGCAGCAACTGCGGGGACGGGACGTGCAGGAACGTGGCGATGCCCGCGTCCTCCAACACCCGTGCCTGGGAAGGCCGTCCGCCCGCGATGATCGCGTGGGTCGGCCGACAGAGCCGTACCGCCTCCAGCTGGGCCGTGCGCAACTCCTCGGGCGCGAAGCCGAGGACGCCCACCCCCCACGGCTTGTCGCCGACCGCCTCCCGGGTCTGCCCGAGCATCGCCCGTGACTGCTCGCCGTTCGCCAGGGCCAGCGCCAGGAACGGCAGGGCCCCGTCCTGCGCCACGGCCGCCGCGAACGCCGCCCGGTCGCTCACCCGCGTCATCGGCCCCTGTGCGAGGGGCAGTCGGGTCCCCAGCGCCCGGCTCATCGCCGAGTCCGGGACCAACGTCCGCACGGTGCTGTCGTCGTGCAGCGCCGAGCGCATCGCTTCGGTCAACTCCCGTACGGTTCCCCGGACATCGCTCCACCGGTCGGCGAACTCGGCGGCGAGGAAACCGTCCTGGCCCACCGGGATCCGTACGCCCCGGCGCTCCACGCACCGGATGCCGTCCACGACGGCGGACTCCGAGCCGTCCAGAGTGCGGACGACGGCAGCGAGCCGGTCGGGGAGTGACGACTCGGCCAGCAGGGCGAGTTGGGAGTCACCGGCAGCGAGCCGGTCGGGGAGTGACGACTCGGCCAGCAGGGCGAGTTGGGAGTCCAGGACGACCCCGGCGCCGCCGC
>NZ_JBTYMC010000448.1:0-4021 GCF_054880855.1 Streptomyces sp. S6
GGGCCCCCCGGTGGAGGCGCCGCCGGTCACCGCGATCACGCGGGCCGCGAGGAGCCGTTCGTCGGTCAGGACGGACTGGAGGAGCGCGAGCGCGTCGCAGGTGGCGTGCCGGACGGTGTCCGGGGTGTCCGTGTCGGGCGGGGTCTCCAGGGCGAGGACGACGAGGTCGGTGCCCTCCGAGACCGTCGCGGGCCCGGCGTGTGCCTCGCCGCCTAGGGCCTCGGCGAGGACACCGGCGCGTCCGTCGGGCCGTCCGACGACCGTCCAGCGGGTGCCGGAGGCGGGTGTCTCGGCGTCGACCGGGCGCCATTCGGGGGCGTACAGCTCGGCGGTGTGGGGGGCGTCGGCGTGGCGGGTGGTCTCCAGCCAGTACGGCCGGTGCTGGAAGGCGTAGGTCGGCAGGTCGGTGCGGCGCGCTCCGGGGAGCAGGGCCGTCCAGTCGGCGGCGACTCCCCGCACGTGCAGCCGGCCGAGGGTGACGGCCAGGCTCCGGGTCTCCTCGCGGCCGGTACGCAGCGCGGCGAGGGCGAGCAGGCCGGGGGCGGTCTCTTCGACGAGGGACACGAGGCTGCCGTCCGGGCCGAGTTCGAGGACCGTCGTGACGTCCTGCTCCCGCACGGTCCGGATCCCGTCGGCGAAGCGGACGGTGGCCCGGACGTGGTGCAGCCAGTACTCCGGGTCGGTGAGCTCCGCGATCTCCCCGGTGACGTTGGAGACGACCGGGATGCCCGGCTCCTCGTAGCTGACCCCGGCGACAACCTGGGCGAACTCGTCGAGCATCGGCTCCATGAGCCCGGAGTGGAAGGCGTGGCTCACCTTGAGCTGCTTGACCCGCCGTCCCCGGGCGGCGAAGCCGTCGGCGACCTCCTTGACGGCGACCTCCTCACCGGAGAGCACCAGCGCGCGGGGCCCGTTGACGGCCGCGAGCCACACGCCGGGGACGTCGGCCAGCTCGGCCTCCTCCGCCTCGACGGCCCACATGACGCCGCCCGACGGCAACTCCTGCATCAGCCGCCCCCGTGCGGCGACGACCCGGCAGGCGTCCGGCAGCGACCACACCCCGGCGACGTGCGCGGCCACCAACTCGCCGAGCGAGTGCCCGAGGACGACGTCCGGCCGGACCCCCCACGACTCCAGGAGCCGGTACAGGGCGACCTCGACGGCGAACAGCGCGGGCTGGGCGAGCCCGGTCTCGGCGAGGTCCTCGGCGGTGCCGTGGAACACGGCCTCCTTCAGCGCGAGCCCCTCGAACGCGGCACACACCTCGTCGAAGGCCGTCGCGAACACCTCGTACGCCTCGTACAGTTCGCGTCCCATGCCGACCCGCTGCGAGCCCTGTCCGGAGAACACCACCGCGAGTCCGCCGTCGGCCGGGGTGTCGGTGACAGCGGGGCCGTCCGTCGCGAGGGCGGTGAGGGCCTGGTGGAGGGTGTCGCGGTCGGTGGCGGCGAGGACGGTGGCGGTGGGGAGGACGGCGCGGGTGGTGGCGAGGGAGAGGGCGAGGTCGGCCACGGTCGGGTACGGGTGAGCGGCGAGGCGGGCGGCCTGGGCGCGTAGGGCGGTGTCGTCCCATGCGGAGAGCACGATCGGGGCGACGCCGTGGCGGGGATCGGCGGCCGGGGTCTCGTCGACAGGCTGCTCGGGCTGTTCGAGGATCACGTGGGCGTTGGTGCCGCTGATGCCGAAGGAGGAGACTCCCGCACGGCGGGGGCGGCCGGTCTCGGGCCAGGCCCGCTGCTCGGTGAGGAGTTCGACGGCGCCGGTGGTCCAGTCGACCTCGGGGGTGGGCTCGTCGATGTGGAGGGTCTTCGGCAGGACTTCCTCGCGCATCGCGAGGACCGTCTTGATGACCCCGGCGACCCCGGCGGCGGCCTGGGTGTGACCGATGTTCGACTTCAACGAGCCGAGCATGAGCGGCCGTTCGCGGTGCTGGCCGTAGGCCTCCAGCAGCGCCTGCGCCTCGATCGGGTCGCCGAGCTTCGTGCCCGTGCCGTGTGCCTCGACGGCGTCGACCTCGGCGGGCGTGAGCCTCGCGTCGGCGAGCGCGGCGCCGATCACCCGTTGCTGGGAGGGGCCGTTGGGCGCGGTGAGGCCGTTGGAGGCGCCGTCCTGGTTGATCGCGGAGCCCCGGACGATCGCCAGCACCTCGTGCCCATTGCGGCGGGCGTCGGAGAGCCGCTCCACGACGAGCATCCCGGCGCCCTCGGCGAGCGCGAAGCCGTCGGCCGCCGCCGCGAACGCCTTGCTGCGGCCGTCCCGGGCGAGCGCCTGCTGACGGCTGAACCCGACGAAGGAGGCCGGCTCGGACATCACGGCCGCCCCACCCGCGAGGGCGAGGTCGCACTCCCCCGCGCGCAGCGCCTGCACGGCGAGGTGGAGGGCGACGAGCGACGACGAGCAGGCGGTGTCGATGCTGACGGCCGGGCCCTGAAGTCCGAGGGTGTAGGAGATACGGCCGGAGGCGACGCTCGCGGCGGCGCCGGTCGCGAAGTAGCCCTCCACGTCACCGGCGGCGTCCAACAGGCGGGCGGTGTGGCCCTGTTCGCTGATGCCGACGTAGACGCCGGTCCGGGAGCCGCGCAGGTCGGACGGGCGGATCCCGGCGCGCTCCAGGGCCTCCCACGCGGTCTCCATGAGGAGCCGTTGCTGCGGGTCCATGGACAGGGCCTCACGCGGGGAGATCCCGAAGAACCCGGCGTCGAAGAGGGCCGCGTCGCGCAGGAAGCCGCCCTGGTCGACGTAGCTGGAGTCGGTGGTGGTCTCCTCGGGGTCGTGCAGCCGGTGCAGCGGCCAGCCCCGGTCGGTGGGGAAGCCTCCGACGAGGTCGGCGCCCTCGGTGACCGCCCGCCACAGCTCCTCCGGGGACCCGATGCCGCCGGGGAAACGGCAGCTCATGGCGACCAGCGCGATGGGCTCGTCCCGGTCGGCGGCGCGCACCACGACGGGTGCCGCCGGGGCGTCCTCGGCGCCGAACAGTTTCTCGCCGAGGTAGGCGGCGAGGGCCGTGGCGGTGGGCTGGTCGAAGACGAGCGTGGAGGGCAGCCGCACGCCGGTGGCGGTGGCGAGCCGGTTGCGCAGGTCGACGGCGGTCAGGGAGTCGAAGCCGAGGTCGCGGAAGGCTCGCCGGGGGTCGACGGCGTCCGCGCCGGTGTGGCCGAGGACTCCGGCCGCGTGCTCGCGGACCAGGTCGCGCAGGGCGCGGGTGCGGGCGGCCTTGTCGAGTCCGGTCAGGGTGCGGGCCAGCTCCGAGGCGGGGGCGGTGGGCTGCTCGTCCTCGGTCTGCGGGCGGGCCTCGGGGAGTTCGTCGAGGAGGTGGCTGGGCCGGCCGGTGGTGAAGACCTCGGCGAAGCGCGGCCAGTCGACGTCCGCCAGCAGGACGGAGACGTCCCCGTCGGCGAGCACCGTCCGCAGTCCGGCGACCGCCGTCTCGGGTTCGATGACGGGCAGGCCGGTCAGCCGCAGTTGCTCGTAGATCGTGTCGGACACCATGCCGCCGCCCGCCCACGGCCCCCACGCCACGGAGAGGGTCGGCACGCCGTCGGCGCTGCGCCGCTCGGCGCGGGCGTCCAGGACGGCGTTCCCGGCGGCGTACACGCCGTGGTCGGCGGCGCCCCAGACGGCGGTGACGGAGGAGAAGTAGACGACGGCGTCGAGCTGGGCGGGGTCGAGGGCGGCCTCGATGTTGTCGATGCCGGTGACCTTCGCGGCGAGGACGGCGGTGAGGTCGTCGAAGGGTGCCTCGGCGACGGGTCCGCCGACGCCTACGCCCGCCGCGTGGACGACGGCCCGGATCAGGTCGCCGTCGCGCTGGAGGTCGTCCAGGGTCTCCGCGACGGCGGTCCGGTCGGCGGTGTCGCAGGCGACGAGGGTGACGCGCTTGCCCACCTCCCTTATCTCAGCAGCCAGTTCGGCCGCGCCGGGCGCGTCGGGGCCCCGGCGGCTGAGGAGGATCAGGTGGTCGGCGCCGTCGGCCGCGAGCCAGCGGGCGATGTGGGTGCCGAGGGCGCCGGTGCCGCCGGTG
>NZ_JBTYMC010000449.1:0-4015 GCF_054880855.1 Streptomyces sp. S6
ATAGCGTGAGGGAAACGCCCGGTTACATTCCGAACCCGGAAGCTAAGCCTCACAGCGCCGATGGTACTGCAGGGGGGACCCTGTGGGAGAGTAGGACGCCGCCGAACAATTTTTAGAAAAACCCCGTACTTAACGTGCGGGGTTTTTCGTTTTTGGGCCCCTCCGGGTAGGAGGGGCCTTTTCTGTTTCTATAGCCGACCCGCAGCCTTCAGCGCCAGATACGCATCCGCCAGCGCCGGCGCCAATTCGTCGGGCGTCGCGTCGACGACAGTCACCCCATGGCGCCGGAGCTGTTCCGCCGTGCGGTGGCGTTCAGTCTGGGCCTGAGCTGCCGCTGCTGCCTCGTAGACCGCGTCGACGTCGCCTCGGGCTGCCGCCATACGGGCGATGTGCGGGTCGGCGACGGAGGCGACGAGGACTGTGTGGCGCTGGGTGAGCTGTGGGAGGACGGGGAGGAGGCCCTCCTCGACGGGGGCGGTGTCGAGGGTCGTGAGGAGGACGACTAGGGCGCGTCGGGGTGTCGTACGGAGGATGGTCGAGGTGAGGGCGCGGGCGTCCGCCTCGACCAGTTCGGCTTCCAGTGTGGCCATGGCGTTGACCAGGGAGGGCAGGACGTCTCGGGCGGTTCGGCCCTGGACGAGGGCGCGGACGCGGCGGTCGTGGGCCAGGAGGTCGACGCGGTCGCCCGCGCGGGAGGCGAGGGCTGCCAGGAGGAGCGCCGCGTCCATGGCGGCGTCGAGGCGTGGGGCGTCGTCCACGCGGCCGGCGGAGGTGCGGCTGGTGTCGAGGACCAGGAGGATGTGGCGGTCGCGTTCGGGGCGCCAGGTGCGCAGGGCGACGGTGGTCTGGCGGGCGGTGGCACGCCAGTCGATGGAGCGGGTGTCGTCGCCGGGGACGTACTCGCGGAGGCTGTCGAACTCGGTGCCCTCTCCGCGCGTGAGGACGCTTGTGCGGCCGTCGAGCTCCCGGAGTCGGGCCAGTTTGGCGGGGAGGTGTTTGCGGCTGGTGAACGGGGGAAGCGCGCGGAGTGTCCAGGGGGCCTTGTGGGTGCCCTGGCGGGTGAAGAGGCCGAGGGGGCCGTACGAGCGGATGGTGACGCGGTCGGCCTGGTGGTCGCCGCGGCGGGTCGGTCGTAGGCGGGTTGTGACGCGGCGGCGTTCGCCGGTGGGGACCGTCACGGAGTGGCGGTCGGTTTCCGGGGAGGTGCTGGGCGGCCAGGCGTCGCGGAGGGTGGCTTTGAGGGGGCGTCGGGACGGGTTGGTGACCGTCAGGGTGACGTCCGCCGTTTCGCCGAGGCGGGCTGTCGTGTCGCCCGCGCGCGTGAGCGTCAGACGGCGTACGGGGGCCGCGAGGGCGAAGTCGCAGGCGCACGCGAGCGCCAGGGGGGTGTTGACGGCGAGGATGCCCGTCCAGCTGGGGTCCCAGAGGCCGACGGGGAGGGAGCCGAGGGCGGCGAGGAGGGCCGCGCGGCCGGTGAGCGCCATCAGCGGGGCACGGGGACGTGGGCGAGGACGGAGGTGATGACGGAGTCGGCCGTCACGCCCTCCATCTCGGCCTCGGGACGCAGTTGGACGCGGTGGCGGAGCGTCGGCAGGGCGAGCGCCTTCACGTCGTCCGGGATGACGTAGTCGCGGCCTGTGAGCCATGCCCACGCGCGGGAGGCCGCCAGCAGGGCGGTCGCCCCGCGCGGGGAGACGCCGAGGGTGAGGGACGGTGATTCGCGGGTGGCGCGGCAGATGTCGACGACGTACGCGGTGATCTCGGGGGAGACGGCGGTTTTCGCGACGGCCGCGCGGGCGGCTTCGAGGTCGGCGGCGGTCGCTACGGGGCGGATGCCGGCGGCGCGCAGGTCGCGGGGGTCGAAGCCGTCGGCGTGCCGGGTGAGGACGTCGATCTCGTCCTGCCGGGAGGGCAGGGGGATCGTCAGTTTGAGGAGGAAGCGGTCGAGTTGGGCCTCGGGGAGGGGGTAGGTGCCCTCGTACTCGACGGGGTTCTGGGTTGCGGCGACCAGGAACGGGTCGGGGAGGGGGCGCGGGGTGCCGTCGACGGTGACCTGGCGCTCCTCCATGGCCTCCAGGAGGGACGACTGGGTCTTCGGCGGGGTGCGGTTGATCTCGTCGGCCAGCAGGAGGTTGGTGAAGACCGGGCCGGGCTGGAAGGAGAACTCGGCGCTGCGGGTGTCGTAGACGAGGGAACCCGTCACGTCGCTCGGCATGAGGTCGGGGGTGAACTGGACGCGCTTGGTGTCCAGGTCGAGGGCGGCGGCGAGGGCGCGTACCAGGAGGGTCTTGGCGACGCCGGGGACGCCTTCGAGCAGGACGTGGCCCCGGCAGAGGAGGGCGACGACGACGCCTGTGACGGCGGGGTCCTGGCCGACCACGGCCTTGGCGATCTCGGCGCGCAGGGCCTCCAGGGAGGCGCGGGCGGCGCTCGGGTCGCCGGTGTTTCCGGCGTTGTCAGTGGTCGGGTCCATCATGGACGGCGTACCTCACTTTCGAGGGCGTCGAGTCGGTCGGCGAGGGCGGTCAGGGCCGTGTCGTCGCCTGGCGGGGGGCCGAAGAGGAGGGTGTGCAGGGTCTGTCCGTCGGTGTGGAGCCGGTCGGACAGGGCGGGGATCAGCGTCTCGGGCGTGTGGGCCCGGGAGGCGGGGAGGCCGAGGAGAGGGGCGAGGCGGATGCGGGTGGCGGAGCGCAGGGCGTCGGCGGCGCGGTCGCGGGCGTCGCCCTTGCGGTAGAGGCGGGCCCGGCCTTCGACGGTCTCGGAGGCCCGGACCGCGACGGGGAGCCGTTCGGGGACGAGCGGTCCGAACCGGCGGGCCCGCCACAGGGCGGCGAGCGCGGCGGCGAAGAAGAGTTGCAGGGTGCCCCAGAGCCAGCCGGAGGGGAGCAGGTCGAAAAGGCTCTTCTCCTCCTCGGGGCCCGCGGCGGTGGAGTCGGAGAGCGAGGGGAGGTACCAGACGAGATGCGGGCGGGAGCCGAGGAGTTGGAGGGCGAGGGAGGCGTTGCCCTGCTCGTCGAGGCGGTCGTTGAGGAGGATGTCGGGGGCGCCGAGGACGACGGTGTCGCCGTCCCCCGTCTCGGCCGGGACGCGCAGCAGGGTGGCCAGGCGGCGGCTCGGGTAGCACTCGTCGATGCCCTGGCGGGTGACGGTGTAGCGGTGGCCTCCGGTGTCGGCGGCGCCCGCGCGGCGGGCCTCGGGGAGGGCGCAGTCGGGGGCGAGGGTGGTGTCACGGCTGGTCGCCGGGTCGGCGACGACGCCCGGGGCGAGGGTCTGCACGGACCAGCCGCCGGGGGCGACGAGGACGGTACGGCCGTCGGAGCCGGCGGTCGCCGCGCGCAGGTCGCTCTGCTGGCGTTTGGTCAGCAGGTCGGGGACGGCGACCAGGAGGGTGGTGTCGGGGCCGGTCGCCGCGCGGGCGTCGTCCAGGGTGGTCACCACGCGCGTGGTGACGCCGCGGGCGGCGAGGAGTTCGGCGATCGCGCGGCTGCCGTAGGGGTCGGCGGAGCGTGGGTCGAGTTCGCCGTGGTGGGCGTCGGAGCGGAGTGCGGCGACGGTGACGCCCGCGATCAGCAGGACGGCGACGGCGAGGGCGACGCCCCGCGCGCGGGTCCACAGGTGGCGGGCCGTGGGGGAGGTCGAGGTGGTCATCCGGTGGCCCCCTGGTGGGCCGTCAGCCTGGGTTTCGCGCGGTCCAGGGTGTCGTCGAGGCCGGCGATGCGGCGGTACGTCCGCTCGTCCGAGTGGCGTCCGCCGTATGTGACGTCGTCGAAGTCGCGGGCGGCTGTGTGGAGTTGGTCGGCGTGGTCCGGGAGGGTGTGGCCGGCTTCGGCGGCTGCCTCGTCGGCGGTGCGGCCGGGGCGGGTGTCGAGGAGGGCGCGTTCCTCCAGGGCGCGGACGATGGCGCGCATCCGTTCCTGGACGGCCTCGTTCCAGTGGCCCTGGGCGGCGTGCTCCTCGGCGGCGGCGCGGTGGTCGGCGGCGCTGCGGGCGCGGTCGCCGAAGAGCGGGGCGGCGG
>NZ_JBTYMC010000450.1:0-4014 GCF_054880855.1 Streptomyces sp. S6
CGCTGGTGGTCCTCGCGCCGCGCGACAACGTCAGCGTGTACGCGCCCGACCCGGCCGCCGCCGAACCGCTGATCGCCTCGGGCGTCCCGCACCTGTACGCCGGGGTGGTGGAGGCGACGGGCACGGTCGGCCCTCTCGTCCTGCCCGGCGAGTCGGCCTGTGCGGGCTGCCTCCAGCGCTCCCGCCTCGACGCCGACCCGACCTGGCTGCGGCTGCTCGCCCAGTGGCGCTCCGGCCGGCGCCGTCCCGCGCTCCCCTGCGACCTCGCTCTGGCGACGACGGTCGCCGGGCTCGCCGCCACCCACGCCCTGACCTTCCTGGACGGTCACACCCCGCCCGCGCAGAGCACGCGCTGGGAGATCTCTGCCCCGGTTCTCCAGTGGCGGTCGAGACCGGTGACGGCCCATCCGGAGTGCGGATGCGGCGCCGCCGAGGGGGGCGTGGATGCCGGTGTGTGAGATGCGGCGGTCCGGAGGGAACCGCGTCCGGTCCTCCCGGCTCCTACTTGCCGGGCCCTCTTCGTCTGTTGAGGAACACCCCGTGGACGGCGTGAGGGCGCACGAGACAATGGCAGGGCAACGGCATTCGAAGGAGTCACTCCGTCCGGCGAACGCGGCGCGGCCGGTGGGTATTTGGAGGGCGCATGTCTGATCTTCCCCGCAAGGCGGTCACCCGGACCGCCAAGCTCGCCGCGCTCCCGCTCGGCATCGCCGGCCGGGCCACCTGGGGCCTCGGCAAGAGGATCGTCGGGGAGTCCGCGGAGATCGTCGGCCGTGAACTCCAGCAGCGCACGGCGGAACAGCTCTTCAAGGTGCTCGGCGAGCTGAAGGGCGGCGCGATGAAGTTCGGCCAGGCCCTGTCGGTCTTCGAGTCGGCGCTCCCTGAGGACGTCGCGGGCCCCTACCGCGCGGCTCTGACGAAGCTCCAGGAGGCGGCCCCGCCGATGCCGACGCGCACGGTCCACGCGGTGCTCGCGGAGCGCCTCGGCGCGAACTGGCAGGACCTGTTCCTGGAGTTCGACGACAAGCCGGCCGCCGCCGCGTCGATCGGCCAGGTCCACCGCGCGGTGTGGCGGGACGGCCGTGCCGTCGCGGTGAAGGTCCAGTACCCGGGCGCGGGCGAGGCCCTGCTGTCCGACCTGAACCAGCTCAGCCGCTTCGCCCGGCTGCTCGGTCCGCTGGTCCCGGGGATGGACGTCAAGCCGCTGATCGCCGAGTTGCGGAACCGGGTCGCGGAGGAGCTGGACTACGGCCTGGAGGCGAGCGCGCAGAGTGCGCACGCGCAGGAGTTCGCGGACGATCCGGACATCGTCGTCCCCGCCGTGGTCCACCAGTCCGATCAGGTGCTGGTCACCGAGTGGATCGAGGGGGTGCCGCTGTCGGAGGTGATCTCCGGGGGCACGCAGGAGCAGCGGGACCGGGCGGGTCAGCTGCTCGCCCGGTTCTTCTTCTCGGGCCCGGCCCGTACGGGTCTGCTGCACGCCGATCCGCATCCCGGCAACTTCCGGCTGGTCGCGGACGGCGAGGGGTGGCGGCTCGGCGTCCTGGACTTCGGCACCGTCGACCGGCTGCCGGGGGGTCTGCCGCGGACGATAGGCGAGGCGCTGCGGATGGCGCTGGGGGGTGACGCGGGTGCGGTGTACGAGCGGCTGCGCGCGGAGGGGTTCGTCAAGGAGTCCATCGAGCTGGATCCGGATGTGATCCTCGACTATCTGGTCCCGATCATCGAGCCGGTCGGGGCCGAGGAGTTCACGTTCACCCGGTCCTGGATCCGCACCCAGGCCGCCCGGATCGCCGATCCCCGCTCCCCCGCCCACCAGTTGGGCAAGCAGCTCAACCTCCCGCCGTCCTATCTCCTGATCCACCGCGTCACCCTGAGCACCATCGGCGTCCTGTGCCAGCTGAACGCGACGGTCCGGTTGCGGGCGGAGTTGGAGGAGTGGCTGCCCGGTTTCACCGCCGGCTTCACCACCAAGGAGAATCCAGCCGCCCCTCGATAGCCCGCAGGTTCTCCCGCGCGCACCCGTCGCAGAAGTACCGCCGCTCGCTGTTCTCCACGGAACAGGTCCAGGTGAGCGGCAGCGGCGCGGCGGTCGCGCCGCAGCGGGCGCAGGTGACGGGGGTGTCGGACGCGTCGCCGGGGGAATCGCTGTTCATTGCCAGACGATAACGGCGCGAAAGCGACGAACCCTACGCAACATACGTCAGGGGCCGGTCCGACAACCGGACCGGCCCCTCGAACTACCTCAGTCGAGCGCCTTACTGCATGACGGCCATGGCGAGCGCCCGCCGAGCGCGCCGCGAGGCTCGCTCGGCACGGCGCTGCATCCGCCGGGCGGCGACCAGGCGGACCGCCTGCCGCTCCCGCTCGGCCTCCTGCATCCGCTCGTGCATATGCGCACGAGCCAAGGCTTCTGGGATGAGTTGCATCTCTCGGGTCCTGTTCTGACGCGACTCGTTCGCGCCGGTGGTGGTGACGTCTGTGTTCGCGGAGCCGACGGGCTCACTGGCGGACGGCTTCATCGGGGCCTGTTTCTGGGGATCGAGCGTGAGGGGGCGGTCGATGGTTCCGGTGATGTTCATGCCGAGACCGGGTTCTTGCGCGGGCGGCCACGGGGCCGCTTCCGGGCGACGACGACACCCTGCACGAACAGCTCGCCACCCCAGACGCCCCACGGCTCGCGCCGCTCCTTCGCCCCGGCGAGGCACGCCTCGACCAGGGGGCAGGTCCGGCACAGGGACTTCGCGTACTCCACGTCCGCGGGCGACTCGGCGAAGAAGACCTCCGGGTCGTAGGAGCGGCAGGGAACGGGTACGCCGAGGTTCTCGATGGCGTCGTCGAGCGCGGTGAGCGCGGTGAGGGGGATCAAGGCGGGGTCCTCCGTGAGGCGGCCGGGCGGGGGGATCGTTTCGGAAGGCGGTACGGACGTTTCGTGCGCTTCGAGTTGCACGGTTTCGTCTTCCTCGTCTGTCGGACCGGCCCTGTTGGGCCGGAGTCGGCTTTGTCGTCCCGAGGCTCCTTCAGCCGTCCGTCCCCGGTGTGGGGACAAACAGAAGGGCCGCGGATCCCGGATGGGGTTCCGCGGCCCTGAAGGCGCCGGCCTGAGTCGATCAGGCTGGATCACTCCAGGGATCTGGCCCACGGAAGGCCCACATCTGGTGGTGCTGCGTCGTCTGCTTCGGGTTTCCGGCACCGGCTGCCGTGAAGGCATAGGCCAGGGCCTTTGCCTCTACTGCTTCCAGTGCCTTCAGCGGTCGCTCATCGCGGGCGGGAACACTCGCGGGGGCGACGGGAAGGGACTCGGGCCGGCCGGCACGAATGCCGGACAGACCGGTGCCCGGGTTCGAGGCGCCGAGGATGCACACGGAGACGACCGAGGGATCGGTCAGTTTGACGGTGCTGGTGAAGCGGGTCTTGTTGATGATCACTGGAATCGCCTCCTCTCGGCGTCTCAAGGACCGGGGGTGAACCCGATCCGACGGATATGCAAGTACAACACGGATCAGGGGCCTTCGAGAAGGCCGCCGTTCCGGTGTCTAAGAACCTATGGGGATTCCCGGGGCATGCGCAAACTATTTTTTCGACGAGTTCGCATCAGTCCGCCCCTTCCTCCTCCGTACGGTCCTGACCTGCGCAGATGGCCAGCACATCGGTGCCGTATCGGTTGAGCTTCCGTTGGCCTACACCAGGGATCCGCGCGAGGTCGCCCGGCTCCTCGGGAGCACTCTCGGCGATCGCGACGAGCGTCCTGTCGGTGAAGACGCAGAACGCGGGCTGTCCGGTGCGCTTGGCCTGGACCTCTCGCCACGCGCGCAGCCGTTCGTAGAGGCCCTCGTCCATGTCGGAGGGGCAGTCGTCGCACCGGAGGAGTTTCAGCTCGCCCCCGTCGGTCAGCGTGCGCCCGCAGAACACCGAAAGATCCCGCCCCGTGGAGAACAACCCGGCGTGCCCGGCCACCCCGCCCAACGCCCAGGCGTTCTCGTCATGCACCTCACCCCGGATCATCCCCCGGTC
>NZ_JBTYMC010000451.1:0-3990 GCF_054880855.1 Streptomyces sp. S6
GGGTCGCCGTCGGCCGTGTCGTGACGTCGGCGGACGCGGCGGTCCGTGCGGCGCGGGAGGGTCCGGTCGTCCTGGTCCGCCCGGAGACCTCCCCGGCCGACCTCGCCGGGATCGCCGCCGCCGTCGGGATCGTCACCGGGCGCGGAGGACCGGCGAGTCACGCGGCGGTCGTCGCGCGCGCCCTGCGCAGACCGGCGGTCGTCGGCGTGCGCGGGCTCGCTCTCAAGGAAGGCACGGTCGTCACAGTTGACGGTACGAGCGGCGAGGTCGCCCTCGGCACCCCGCCGGTCGTCACGGACCCGGCGGGCGACCACCTCCGCACCCTGCTGACCTGGGCCGACGACGTCTCCGGCACCCGCGCGGCGGACCGTACGGAGGCCGAGCGCCTCACCGCCGCCCACCACACCCTGGGAGCCTCCTGACATGCCCACCCGTCACGTGTACGCGATCCGGCACGGCGAGGCGAACGCCTTCGGTGAGCTGACCGGCACCGGAGAGCGGCAGTCCGACCTGATCGGCCGCCGCCTCGCCGCGCTCCCGGTCGACGCGGTCTGGCACTCCCCCTTCCCCCGCGCCGCCCACTGCGCCCGTCTCCTCGCCGCACACCTCCCCGGCACGCCCGTCCGCGAAGCGCCCGAACTCGTCGACCACATCCCGTACATCCCGGCGGAGCCGCCGCACGTGTGGGCTGGCTTCTTCGACGGGTACGGCCCCGAGGAGGCCGTCGACGCGCGGCGGCGGGCCGACGCCCTCACCGCCCGGTTCGCCCGGCCCGCCGAGGCCGAGACGCACGAGGTCCTCGTCACCCACGCCTACCCGATCGCCTGGCTGGTCCGGCACGCCCTCGACGCGCCGCCCGTGCGCTGGCTCGGTCTGGAGAGCGGGAACACGGCACTGACGGTGCTCCAGTACCGGGACGGGGTGCCGCCGACGCTGGTCGACTACAACGACATGGGTCATCTGCCCGCCGAGTTGCGCTGGACGGGCTTCGCACCCGGCCCTCGCCCCTGATGAACTCCCTTGCTAAAAAGGGCCGTTGCGGTACGCCCCCGGCGGCACCCCGTAACGCTCCCTGAACGCCCGGCTGAAGTGGAACGCGCTCGCGAACCCCGAGGCCTCCGCGACCCGTTCGGCGGTGAGGCCGGTGCTCTCCAGGAGCCGGGCCGCGTGCCGGAGGCGGGCCTCGCGCAGGGCGCGCATCGGGGAGAGACCGAGCTGCTCGGTGAAGAGGTGCGCGAACCGGGACGGCGACAGGGCGACGGCCTCGGCGAGGGAGGCGACCGTGTGCGGGGCGCCGGGGTCGGCGGCGATCAGGGTCTGGGCGCGCTGGACCCGGTCGTCCACGCCGGGTTGTGCCGGGCTCGGTGCGGCGGCGGCCAGCAGGAGGGCCTCCTCCAGTGCGGACAGGGCGAGTTCACGGGCGACGGCGCTGTGGGCGACGGCGACCTCCTCGGCCGCCCTGACCGGCTCGCCGCCGGTCCAGCGGGCGTCGTCCAGCATCCGCCGGAACGCCGACTCGACGCGCCCGCGCAGGAGTTCGGGCACGGGTGCGGTCGCGTGGACGCCGTCCCCGGTGTCGTACGGGCGGATCCACGGGGTCCAGGCGGGCCTCAACTGGCAGTGGGCCCACCAGAATTCCCAGCCCGTGGCGCCGGGGCGGACGGCGTAGCGCTGGGGGACGCCGGGGGCGAGGAGGACGAAATCGCCGGGTCCGGCGGCCAGTTCGGTGCGGCCCTGGCGGATCAGGCCGGCTCCCCCGGTGGTCCAGATGATCAGCCAACTGTCCGATCCGGACGGCCGGTCGACCGCGTACCCCGTCTCCTGCTCGAACCTGCCGACCACCACGAGACCCGGCGGCGGCGACGGGTCCGCAGCAGTCTCGGTCAACCCTTCAGCACGCACGGGCATCCTCCTGCCGTTCCCTTCCGCCTAGTTTCTCGTGCCATGACAGTCACAGGCATTCTGGACCGGTTCCGGCGGGACGGGTACGCGGTCGTGCGGGGTCTCTTCTCGTACGACGAGATCGAGCGGGTGCGTGAGGAGTTCGCGGCGCTCCAGGCGGCGGGGCGGGAGGTGCCGGGGCACTTCCGGCCGCGCGCGGGGGACGATCCGCTGGACGCGTTTCCGCGAGTGATGCAGCCGCACGAGATCAGCGAGGTGGCCCGGGAGGTGCTCCTCGACGCCCGACTCCGGGGCGTCCTTGAGGAGTTGCTCGGGGAGGAGGTCCTCGCCGCGCAGAGCATGTTCTACTTCAAGCCGCCGGGGGCGCGGGGGCAGGCGCTGCACCAGGACAACTTCTATCTGCGGGTCGAGCCGGGGACGTGCGTGGCCGCGTGGGTGGCCTGCGACGACATCGACCGGGAGAACGGGGGGCTCGAAGTCGTCCCCGGTACCCACCTGTTGGACCTGTTCTGCCCCGAAGAAGCCGACGAGTCCGTGTCGTTCGCCCGTGAGTACGTGGCTCCGCCGCCCGGCCTGTCCGCCGTCCCCGTCGACATGGCCCCGGGGGACGTCCTGTTCTTCAACGGCAGCCTCGTGCACGGCTCCCGGCCGAACCGGACGGCCGGGCGCTTCCGGCGGTCGTTCATCGGGCACTACGTGGGGCGGTCGGCCGAGCGGATCGGGGCGTACTACCGGACGGTGGAGATGAGCGGGGAGCGGGTGGTGCTGGCGGAGAGCGAGGGGGCGGGTCCCTGCGGCACGGAGTTCGCACCGCAGGGACCCCACCAGCGACGTCAGTGACCGGCGATCGGGTGCGGGGAGTAGGGGCTCTCCAGCTCCTCGATCTCCTTGTCGGTCAGCTCCAACTCGACCGCCGCGACCGCGTCTTCGAGGTGGGACGGCTTGGCCGCGCCGATGATCGGGGCCGTGACCGTGTCCTGGTGGAGGAGCCAGGCGAGGGCGACCTGGGCCCTGGACACGCCCCTGGCCTCGGCGATGCGGGTCACGGCCTCGACGATCGCGCGGTCGCCCTCCTGGTAGAGGGTGGCGCCGAAGCCGTCCGTGGCGCTGCGTCCGGTGGCCGTGTCCCAGTCACGGGTGAGGCGGCCCCGGGCGAGGGGGCTCCAGGGGATGACGCCGACGCCCTGGTCCGCGCAGAGGGGGAGCATCTCGCGCTCCTCCTCGCGGTAGATCAGGTTGTAGTGGTTCTGCATCGACACGAACGTCGTCCAGCCGTTCCGCTCGGCCGCGTACTGCATCTTCGCGAACTGCCACGCGTACATCGAACTCGCCCCGATGTAGCGGGCCTTGCCCGCCTTGACCACGTCGTGCAGCGCCTCCATGGTCTCCTCGACCGGGGTGTGCGGGTCGAAGCGGTGGATCTGGTAGAGGTCGACGTAGTCGGTGCCGAGGCGGCTCAGGCTGTGGTCGATCTCGGTGAGGATCGCCTTGCGGGAGAGGCCCGCGCCGTTGGGACCGGGGCGCATCCGGCCGTGCACCTTGGTGGCGAGGACGATCTCGTCGCGGACGGCGAAGTCGGCGAGCGCCTTGCCGACGATCTCCTCGCTGGTGCCGTCGGAGTAGATGTTCGCGGTGTCGAAGAAGTTGATGCCCGCGTCGAGGGCCTGCCGGATCAGCGGGCGGGAGGCCTCCTCGTCGAGCGTCCATTCGTGCGTGCCTCGGTCCGGGAGGCCGTACGTCATGCAGCCGAGACAGATCCGGGAGACGTCCAGGCCGGTCGAACCGAGCTTCACGTACTGCATCGTTGCTGCTCCTGCTGTCGGTGGGGGTGTCACGGCGAGCGTACGTGGCCGTCGGCGCGGGCTCGCAAGGCATTTCAGGTGACGGTGCGGCGTGGGAGCGGCGGGGCGGCGTGCGGGCGTGCGCATCCTCGGTCCGGGTGACCGGCGCCGGTTCGGTCCGTGAGGTGCGGGAGGCCGAGGTGATCTTCCGCATGTCCTCGTTCTGCGCGACGGACGCTTGCGCGAGGTTGGCCTGGAGGATCGAGTTGAGGAGTTCGTCGAAGCCGAGGACCTGCTCCTGGACGCG
>NZ_JBTYMC010000452.1:0-3970 GCF_054880855.1 Streptomyces sp. S6
AGGCGCGGGCCACGCGCCTGGCCGAGGCCCGCGCCGCGCGGGAGGCCGAACGCGCCCGCCTGAACGCCTTCGTGGCGCCCGTCACCGGCTCCTACGTCTCCACCGGCTACCGCAGCGGCGGCTCCCTGTGGTCCTCCGGCAGCCACACGGGCATCGACTTCCACGCCGCCACGGGCACCCCGGTGCACGCCGTCGGGCTCGGCACGGTCGTCGAGACCGGCTGGGGCGGCGCCTACGGCAACCAGATCGTCGTCCGGATGAACGACGGGACCTACACGCAGTACGGGCACCTGTCGTCGATCTCCGTCTCCGTGGGGCAGACGGTCGCCCCGGGAGAGCTGATCGGCCTCTCCGGCGCCACGGGCAACGTGACCGGACCGCATCTGCACTTCGAGGCCCGCACGACACCGGAGTACGGCTCCGACATCGACCCGGTCGCCTATCTGCGCGCGCACGGCGTCGACGTCTGACGCGCGCGCGAGACCGTCCAGCCCCGGCCCTCTCGGCCGGGGCTTTCGACGTTTCGGACGCCTTCCTGTCCAAAAAATATCCCTGGATTCCAGCTCGCCATCGGAAATTCCGGCGTATTGCAATAGAGTCACGGAACACACGTCGATCGGCTGCGTTCGACGGCGTTTCACGGGGATTAAGGCGGAGGTCGGTCATGCGTATTCCGGCGCACTCGGTGTGCACGGCCATCCGGGACGACATCGTCTCGGGTGTCTACGAGCGCGGCAGCCGTCTCACCGAGGAACTCCTCGCGCGCCGGTACGGCGTCAGCCGCGTCCCCGTGCGCGAGGCGCTGCGCACGCTGGAGGCCGAGGGGTTCGTCGTGACCCGCCGGCACGCGGGCGCGTGTGTGGCCGAGCCGACCGAGCAGGAGGCCGCCGACCTGCTGGAGATGCGCCTGCTCCTGGAGCCCCTCGGTGCCGCGCGGGCCGCCCAGCGGCGCACCGAGGCCCATCTGAAGGTGCTGCGCGGACTCGTCAGGCTGGGCCAGGAGCGGGCCAGGAGGGGCAACAGCGAAGATCTGCGCTCCCTGGGCGGCTGGTTCCACGAGACGCTCGCCCAGGCGTGCGGAAGCCAGGCCCTGACCTCGACCCTGACCCAGCTGCGCCACAAGATCGCCTGGATGTACGCCGTGGAGCCGTCGGCCGGTCCCGTCGACTCCTGGACCGAGCACGGCGCGATCGTGGACGCCGTCGCGCGCGGGGACGCCGAGCGCGCGCGGGCGGTCACCGCCCTGCACACCGAGCGCTCGACCGCCGCCCACCGGCTGCGGTTTGCCGGCGCGGACCGTGTGAGGACTTCGCAACACGCCGTAAACATGACCGGCCTGCGGCATTAACACGGGCGCCGTATACAAAGAAGAGGTAATTAGCGGAGGTGTATTTCCGCTGCCTTTTTCCGGCGTGCGCCGTGAATTTCTCGGCGTGCGCCCTCGGTATGCGCTCGTGCGCCCTGCGGTGCTTTGCCGTGCAATTCATTCCGAGGTGCTCCGGGAGTCGCGGGAAACGACGGAGCCGCGCCGCCCGGGAAGGGGCGACGCGGCTCGGTACGCGCGCGTGGAGCGTCGTCAGACGGTCTCGGGGAGCTCGTCGAGGCCCTCGGAGACCAGCTTGGCCAGCCGGTCGAGGGCGGCGTCCGCGCCCTCCGCGTCGGAGGCCAGGACGACCTCCTCGCCGCCCTGGGCGCCCAGGCCGAGGACGGCCAGCATGGAGGCCGCGTTGACGGGGTTGCCGCCCGCCTTGGCGATCGTGACCGGTACGCCGGTGGCCGTGGCGGATCGGACGAAGAGGGAGGCGGGGCGGGCGTGGAGGCCCTCCGCCCAGCCGATGGTGACGCGGCGCTCAGCCATGTGATGCTGCCCTTCGGTGTTCAGGGTTGTCTAGACCATTTTTCCACACGTGAAGCGTTCCCGGAGGAACCACCGCGGCCCTCTCCGGGACGGCTGCCGGACCGCGGCCTCGGTCCGGCTCCCGCCGTCTTCCGTCCCCCAGACTGCCTCGCGCCGTTGTCGGACGCGAGCCGTACGCTGGGCCCCATGCAGAGCGCGCAGGAGCGGCACGAGTACCCCGCCCACTGGGAAGCCGACGTGGTGCTGCGCGACGGCGGTACCGCGCGCGTGCGGCCCATCACCGCCGACGACGCCGAGCGCCTGGTCAGCTTCTACGAGCAGGTGTCGGACGAGTCGAAGTACTACCGCTTCTTCGCGCCCTACCCGCGCCTGTCCGCGAAGGACGTCCACCGCTTCACGCACCACGATTTCGTGGACCGGGTGGGACTCGCCGCCACCGTCGGAGGCGAGTTCATCGCAACCGTACGCTATGACCGCATCGGTCCCGGCGGCCTGCCCGCGACCGGGCCCGCCGACGAGGCGGAGGTCGCCTTCCTCGTCCAGGACGCCCACCAGGGCCGCGGCGTCGCCTCCGCCCTCCTGGAGCACATCGCCGCCGTCGCGCGCGAGCGCGGCATCCGCCGCTTCGCCGCCGAGGTGCTCCCCGCCAACTCCAAGATGATCAAGGTCTTCACCGACGCCGGCTACACCCAGAAGCGCAGCTTCGAGGACGGCGTCGTCCGCCTGGAGTTCGGCCTCGAACCCACCGAACGCTCCCTCGCCGTCCAGCGCGCCCGCGAACAGCGCGCCGAGGCCCGCTCCGTACGGCGGCTGCTCGCGCCCGGCTCCGTCGCCGTCGTCGGCGCCGGACGCGCCCCCGGAGGCGTCGGCCGCGCGGTCCTCGCCAACCTCCGCACGGCGGGCTTCACCGGCACCCTGCACGCCGTCAACAAGGCCCTCCCGGACGGCGTCGAGGAGCTGGACGGCGTCCCGGCCCACCGCTCCGTGCGCGACATCGACGGCCCCGTCGACCTCGCGGTGATCGCCGTCCCCGCGGACGCCGTGCCCGAAGTCGTCGCCGAGTGCGGGGAACACGGCGTGCAGGGGCTGGTCGTCGTCTCCGCCGGGTACGCCGAGAGCGGCCCCGACGGACGCGAGCGCCAGCGCGAACTCGTCCGCCACGCACGCGCGTACGGCATGCGCATCATCGGCCCCAACGCCTTCGGGATCATCAACACCGCCCCGGACGTACGGCTCAACGCCTCCCTCGCCCCCGAGACGCCCCGCCCCGGCCGCATCGGCCTGTTCGCCCAGTCCGGCGCGATCGGCATCGCCCTGCTCTCCCGGCTGCACCGCCGGGGCGGCGGCGTCACCGGCGTGACCGGAGTGTCGACGTTCGTGTCCTCCGGCAACCGCGCGGACGTCTCCGGGAACGACGTCCTCCAGTACTGGTACGACGACCCCGACACCGACGTCGTCCTCATGTACCTGGAATCCATAGGCAACCCCCGCAAGTTCACCCGCCTCGCCCGGCGGACGGCCGCAGCGAAGCCCCTCGTCGTCGTCCAGGGCGCGGGATCGGCACCCCAGGGGCACGCGGTCCGCGCGACCCGGCTGCCCCACGCGACGGTCTCCGCGCTCCTGCGCCAGGCCGGCGTGATCCGCGTCGCCACCATCACCGAACTCGTCGACACCGGCCTCCTGCTCGCCCGCCAGCCCCTCCCGGCGGGCCCGCGCGTGGCGATCCTCGGCAACTCCGAGTCCCTCGGGCTGCTCACCTACGACGCCTGCCTCTCCGAGGGACTGCGCCCCCTCCCGCCCCTCGACCTCACGACCGGTGCCTCCCCGGAGGACTTCCGCCGCGCCCTCACGCGCGCGCTGGCCGACGACACGTGCGACGCCGTCGTCGTCACCGCCATCCCCTCGATCGGCGAGGGCTCCACCGACGACGCCGAACTCGCGGAGGCGCTGCGCTCGGCCGCCGCGGAGGTGCCGGCCAAGCCGGTGCTCGTCGTCCATGTGGAGCTCGGGGGGCTGGCGGAGGCGTTGTCGGCGGCGATGAGCACGGGGCCTCAGGGGGCCGGGGTGGCGGGGTCGGTGGTGGCGCACGCGGAGGTCGCCGGTGCGGGGCTG
>NZ_JBTYMC010000453.1:0-3956 GCF_054880855.1 Streptomyces sp. S6
GTCGCCGGGCTGGTGCGCGCCGCCCAGGCCGAGCACCCGGGCCGGATCGTGCTGGCCGACACGGACGGCGGCGAGCTGCCCGTCGCCGCGCTGCTGGCGGCCGGTGAACCCGACCTGGCGGTCCGTCAGGGACGGGTGCTCGGGCGGCGGCTGGAGCGGGTCGCCGCGACGAAGGCGCTGGAGGTACCGGTTGGGCCGTGGCGGCTGGACTGCGTGCCGCGTGGCTCGTTCGGCGACCTCACCCTCGTGCCCGACCCGCTCGCCGGGGCCGAACTCGCCCCCGGTGAGGTACGGATCGCCGTCCGCGCGGCCGGCGTCAACTTCCGGGACACCCTCATCGCCCTCGACCTGTACCCGGGGAAGGCCGACCTCGGTATCGAGGGGGCGGGTGTGGTCCTGGAGACCGGTTCCGGTGTCACTCGTTTCGCCGTCGGGGACCGGGTGACCGGCATGCTCGACGGTGCCTTCGCCGCCGAGGCGGTCGCGGACGAGCGGGTGCTGACCCGGGTGCCGGACGGCTGGAGCTTCGCCCGTGCCGCCGCGACGCCGGTGGTGTATCTGACGGCGTGGTACGGACTGGTGGACCTCGGGAAGCTCGAAGCCGGACAGCGCGTCCTGATCCACGCCGGTGCCGGTGGCGTCGGCACGGCCGCCGTCCGGCTGGCCCAGCACCTGGGGGCCGAGGTGTTCGCCACCGCCTCGCGCGGCAAATGGGGCGCGCTGCGTGCGGCAGGGCTGGACGACGCCCACATCGGCGACTCCCGCACTCTCGACTTCCACGATCATTTCCTGGACGCCACCGACGGCAAGGGCATGGACGTCGTCCTCAACTGCCTGGCCGGTGAAGCCACCGATGCCTCCCTGCGCCTGCTGCCCGAGGGCGGGCGGTTCGTGGAGATGGGCAAGACCGACCTCCGCGACCCCCACCAGGTCGCCGCTGACCACCCCGGTGTCACGTACCACTCCTTCGACCTCAGTGACGTCGGCCCCGATCGCATTCGGCACCTCCTCGACACCCTCTTCAGCGCCCCCACCCTCACCCCGCCTCCCATCACCACCTGGCCCGTCCACCACGCCCCCGACGCCTTCCGCGCCCTCGCCCAAGCCACCCTCACCGGCAAGGCCGTCCTCACCCTGCCCCCGGCCCCGGACACCGTCCTGGTCACCGGCGGCACCGGCACCCTCGGCACGCAGGTCGCCCGGCATCTCGTCCACCGGCACGGCGTCCGGCACCTGGTGCTGACCTCGCGCTCTGGAGCCGACGCGCCGGGCGCGGCGGAACTGAGGGCTGAGCTGGCCGCAGAGGGCGCCGAGATCCTGGTCGCCGCCTGCGACGCCGGGGACCGGGACGCCGTCGCCGCCCTGCTGGCCGACATCGACGGGCTCACCGGCGTCGTCCACTGCGCGGGCGTCACCGACGACGGTGTCCTGACCGCCCTGACGCCCGAGCGGACCGAGACGGTCCTGCGGGCCAAGGCGTACGGCGCCCGGCACCTGCACGACCTGACGGCCGATCGGGACCTGGCGTTCTTCGTCCTGTTCTCCTCCGCGTCCGCGACCTTCGGCGCCGCCGGGCAGGCCAACTACTGCGCCGCCAACGCGGCCGTGGACGCGCTGGCCGTCGAACGCGCACTGGACGGCAGGCCCGGCACGGCCATCGCGTGGGGGCTGTGGGAGGAGGCCAGCGGGATGACGGCCGGGCTCGGCGAGCGGGACCGGGAACGGCTGCGCCGCACCGGCACCCGGCCGCTGACGACCGCTCAGGGCCTCGCCCTGTTCGACGCGGCACTCGCCGGACGCGAACCGGCGGTCACCGCGGCCCCCTTGGACCTGCCCGCACTGCGCGCCCTCCACCGGGACCAGCCCGCCCCGGCGCTGCTCGGCGGACTCCTCGGACAGCCGGTGCGCAGGGCCGCCGCCCGCCGCACCACCGCCACCGACACCGGCGACCTGCGCACGGCCCTCGCCGCGCTGTCGGCCGAGGAGCGGTCGGAGCGGGTGATCGCCCTCGTCGTCGACCGCACCGCCCAAGTCCTCGGCCACGCCGACGCCTCCGACATCGATCCCGGGCAGGCGTTCAAGGACCAGGGCTTCGACTCCCTGACCGCCGTCGAACTCCGCAACCGGCTCACGGCGGCCACCGGACTCACCGTCCCGGCCACCCTGGTCTTCGACCACCCCTCGCCGGTGGCGCTCGCCGAGCACCTGCTGCGGCTGCTGCTGCCCGCCGAGACGGACCCGGCGGAGCGGCTGCGCCGGGACCTCGACCGGCTGGAGACGGCCGCCGAGGCCCTCACCCCCGGTGACCCGGCGCACGCCGAGACCGCCGAACGGCTGCGCCGCATCCTCGCCCGCCTCACCCCGGCCCCCGCCTCCGCCTCCGCCGACGGTGACGGGACGGCGCTGGAAGCGGCCGACGCGGACGAACTCCTCGCCTTCATCGACAGCGAGTTCGGCGACCTCACCTGACCGGCACCCGCCGGCCTCGACACCCTGTCCCTCCACCGAAGCGGCTCATCGGAGAACCCGTGGCGAACGACGAGAAGGTTGTTGACTACCTCAAGCGGGTGACCGCCGACCTCCAGCGCACCCGCAACCGGCTGAGCGAGCTGGAGAGCGACCGCCGGGAACCCGTCGCGGTCGTCGCGATGGCCTGCCGTTTCCCCGGCGGCGCCGACACCCCCGAGGCCCTGTGGGAGCTGGTACGCGAAGGCCGCGACGCCATCGCCCCCTTCCCCGAGGACCGGGGCTGGCACACCCAGGCCCTCGCCGACGCGGGGGTCCGTCTCGAAGGCGGATTCCTGTACGGCGCGGGCGAGTTCGACGCCGGGTTCTTCGGGATCTCGCCGCGCGAGGCGCTCGCCATGGACCCGCAGCAGCGGCTGCTCCTGGAGACGTCCTGGGAGGCCGTCGAGCGCGCCGGCCTCGACCCGCAGGCGCTCAAGGGCACCGACGGCGGGGTGTTCGTCGGCCTCACCGACCAGAAGTACGGCCCGCACGGCGAGGCCACGCTCAGCGAGGTGCGCGGGCACGTCCTGACCGGCACCACCAGCAGCGTCGCCTCGGGCCGGCTCTCCTACCACTACGGCCTGGAGGGCCCCGCCCTCACCGTCGACACCGCCTGCTCCTCCTCCCTGGTCGCCCTGCACCTCGCCACCCGCGCCCTGCGCGCCCGCGAGTGCTCCTTCGCCCTCGTCGGCGGCGCCACCGTGATGGCGGCGCCCGGCCTCTACGAGGAGTTCCTCCTCCAGGGCGGCCTCGCCTCCGACGGCCGCTGCAAGTCCTTCGCCGACACCGCCGACGGCACCGGCTGGGGCGAGGGCGCCGCCGTCCTCGTCCTCATGCGGCTCTCCGACGCCGTGCGCGACCAGCGGGCCGTCCTCGCCGTGATCCGGGGGACGGCCGTCAACCAGGACGGTGCCTCCAACGGTCTCACCGCACCCAACGGCCCCTCCCAGGAACGCGTCATCCGCGCCGCCCTCACCGACGCGGGCCTCAACCCCGGCCAGATCGACGCCGTCGAGGCACACGGCACCGGCACCCGGCTCGGCGACCCCGTCGAGGCGCAGGCCCTCCTCGCGACCTACGGGCAGGACCGCGAACTGCCGCTGTACCTGGGCTCGTTGAAGTCCAACATCGGGCACACCCAGGCCGTCTCCGGGCTCGGCGGCGTCATCAAGACCGTCATGGCGCTGCGGGCCGGCGTCCTGCCCAGGACCCTCCACCTGGACACGCCGACCGGCGAGGTCGACTGGAGCGCGGGAGCCGTCGAACTCCTCACCGAGGAACGGCAGTGGCCCGAGACCGGCCGACCCCGCCGCGCGGGTGTGTCGTCCTTCGGCATCAGCGGGACCAACGCGCACGTCCTCCTCGAACAGGCCCCGCCCGCCGAACCGGCCCCCGCCGACGAGCCGGACGGCCGCCCCACCGCGCTCCTGCTGTCCGCCCGCACCCCC
>NZ_JBTYMC010000454.1:0-3919 GCF_054880855.1 Streptomyces sp. S6
CGCCCCGGATCGCGAGCCGTGCCCGGTCGGCGGCGCCCTCCTCGGCGAGCGCGAGGGCGACGGCCGCGCAGTCCTCGACGTCCACGACGCCCCACTGTCCGCGCAGCCGCTCCCGGTACCGCCTGCCGTACCCGGTGGAGCCGCCGTAGTCGACCTCGACGACGCCGATGCCCCGCGAGGTGAAGTACGCGATCTCCAGGTCGAGGACGAGAGGCGCCCGGCTGGTGGGCCCGCCGTGCGCCCACACCACGTACGGCGGCAACTCCCCTTCGGGGCCCGTGTGTTCGGGGTGGCGCGGCGGATACACCTGGGCGTGGATCTCCCGCCCGTCCGGCCCGGCGAAGATCCGCACGGCCGGCTCGGGGCAGTACGCCGGGTCCACGGCGTCCGCGTGCGCGGCGCCGATCACCCGCGCCCGCCCGGTCCCGGTGTCCGCCTCGACGACCTCGTACCCGCTGCGCGTGCCCGCCGCGATCCCGACGACCCGGTCCCCGCGCACGGCGAGCGTGGGGGCGAACTCGGTCCAGGGACCGGCGAGTTCGGCGATCTCCCCGGTGCCGGGGTCGAGCACGCCGAACCCTGCGGCGCCCCGCCCGTGGACGACCGCGATCAGTCCGCTGTCCAGCGGCGCGAACCAGCACTGTCCGAGCGTCCACAGCGGCCCGCCGAACTCCTCCTCGCGCGGGCAGAGTTCACGTCCGTCCCGGTACAGGTTCCACCAGCCGCTGCGGTCGGACACGTACAACAGGCCGCCGTCCGGGGCCCATTCGACCTGCGCAACGGACTCGTCGGGCCCGCCTGCGACGACTTGAGGCTCCCCGCCCGGCTCGGCCACGAGCAGTTCGGTGCCGTCCCACGGCATCCCCGGATGGTCCCAGGCGAGCCAGGCGATCCGCCGCCCGTCCGGCGACAGCTTGGGCCCGCTGAGGAACCGCCGTGTGTCGTCGGTGAGTTCGCGTACGGCCCCGGACCCGTCGAGGGGTACGGCGGCCAGGACGCGGCGCACGTCGGTGGGCCGCTCGCCGGTGGACTCCTCCTTCACGCACCAGACTTCGCCGCGCTCGGGCAGGAGCAGCGGGTCGGCCCAGCGCGGCCCGGCCGGGGTGAGGGGGCGGGGTTCGCCGCCGTCGTACAGGTAGAGCCGCTGGTCGGTGAAGTGCGCGAACACGACGAGGAGTTGACCTTCGTGGACGGTGCCCGTCCAGGGGGTTCCGCCGTACTCGTGGACCCGGCTGCGGACGTTCCAGGGTGCGGGCAGGACGGATTCCTCGGTGCCGTCCGGGCGGCGGCGGACCAGGGTGCGGCGGCCGTCCTCGGCCGGGCGGGGCGCGGTCCACCACACCTCGTCGCCGACGAAACCGACGTGGTCGGGGCGGCCGTCGTGCGCGGCGGCGAGATCGGCGGTGACGGGAGAGGGCCAGGTCCCGTACGGCAGCGCGCTGTTCATGCGGTGCGCAGGAAGCGGTCGAGGACGTCGACGCCGAAGTGCAGGGCCTCGACGGGGACCCGCTCGTCGACGCCGTGGAACAGCGCCTGGTAGTCGAGCCCCACCGGCATCCTCAGCGGCGTGAACCCGTACGTGACGACGCCGAGCCGGGAGAACTGCTTGGCGTCGGTGCCGCCCGACATGCAGTAGGGGACGGTGTGCCCCTCGGGCGCGAACTCCTTTACGGCGGCGCGGAGTCCGGCGTACGTCGGGGTGTCGATGGGTGCCTGGAGGGCGGCGGAGTGGTGCTGGAACTCCCAACTGACGTCAGGGCCGGTCAGCTTGTCCATGGTCGCCCTGAACTCGTCCTCGGTGCCCGCGAGATAGCGTCCGTCGACGTATGCGACAGCCTCGCCGGGGATGACGTTGACCTTGTAACCGGCGTCCAGCATCGTCGGGTTGGCACTGTTGCGGACGGTCGCCTCGACGAGCTTGGCGGCCGGGCCCAGCTTCGCGAGGAGGGCGTCGACGTCGTCGAGGTCGGCCTCGACGCCGTAGAGCGCGGCGAGTTCGGTGAGGGCGGCGCTCACCGTGGGGGTGAGGCGGGCGGGCCACTCGTGCTCGCCGATGCGGGCGATCGCGGCGGCGAGGCGGGTGACCGCGTTCTCGTGGTTCACCTTCGAGCCGTGCCCGGCGCGGCCCTTCGCTGTCAACTTCAGCCAGGCGGTGCCGCGTTCACCGGCCGCGATGGGGTAGATCTCGCGTCCGGCGCCGTCGTGGAAGGTGAACGCGCCGGACTCGCTGATGCCTTCGGTGCAGCCCTCGAAGAGGCCGGGGTGCCGGTCGGCGAGGAACCCGGAGCCGTCGTCGGCGCTGTCCTCCTCGTCGGCGGTGAACGCGATCACCACGTCCCTGCGGGGCCGTACGCCCTCGCGCGCCCAGGAGCGGACGACGGCGAGGACCATCGCGTCCATGTTCTTCATGTCGACGGCCCCGCGCCCCCAGACAACGCCGTCGCGGACCTCGCCGGAGAACGGGTGGACGCTCCAGTCGGCGGGCTCGGCGGGGACGACGTCGAGGTGGCCGTGGACGAGGAGGGCGTCCGCCGACGGGTCGGTGCCCTCGATGCGGGCGACGACGTTGGTGCGGCCCGGGGTGCGCTCCAGCAGGACCGGTTCCAGGCCCGCCTCCGCGAGTTTCCCGGCCGCGTACTCGGCGGCGGGCCGTTCCCGGGCGTCGCCGCCGCCCCGGTTGGTGGTGTCGATGCGGATCAGGTCGGAGGTGAATGCCACGACCTCGTCCCGTGCCTGCCGGTCAGCCATACTGCTCCTCGATCGCTGCGGCGGCGATCGTCGTGACCGCCTTGAACGTCCGGATGGCGTCGTACATGTGCGCGCTCGTGTACGCGACCTTGCGTTCCCCCACGCGCTCCACGCCGGGCACGACCGTCACCGTCGACGCGAGGTGTTCCGCGTCGAACTCGACGGCGATCGTGTGCGGGCCCGCGTTCACCGGGTCGTGGCGCACGGCGAGGGCCGTCGCCTCGCGGGCCGCCGCGCGGATGTCGGCGGCCGTGCGGGCGGGGGTGCGGCAGACGGCCGCGTAGCGGGAGACGTGGTCCTTGACGGCGACCTTGAGGGCCTCGGGCGCGTAGCCGAGGGCGTCCTCGCAGGTGATGTCGTCGCCGGTCACCAGGATCACGGGGACGCCGTACTCGGCGACGACGGCCGCGTTGAGGAGGCCCTCGCTCGCGCGGACGTCGTCCAGCCAGACGCCGGTGACGGTGTTGGCGAGGTAGGTGTGGGCGAGGACGCCCTCCATGCCGGCGCCGCCGTGGTAGCCGAGGAAGGCGATGCCGTCGACGTCGCCGTACTGGACTCCCTCAACCATGGACAGGTCCTTGTGACGGCCCGTCAACATGTCAATGCGTTCGTCAAGACGCTCAAGCAACAGATTGCGCATCGTGGCGTGCGCCTCGTTGATCAACACTTGATCGGCACCGCCTTCGAAGAAGCCGCGTGCCGCCGCGTCGACGTCCGACGTGAACATCTCCCTGCACCGCTGCCACTCTGGGGAACCCGGCCGCACGTCCGCCGGCCAGGTGACCCCGGTGGCGCCCTCCATGTCCGCGCTGATCAGGATCTTCATGAGGCGTCACGTTACGCCACGGCGTCCGCCGGACGCCCGGCCGAGGAGGCGGCCAGCGTGGCGCACGTCCCCGCCCCAGCTCCCTCGTTCAGCCCGCCCGCCCCGCCACGGCCCACTGCGACGGCAGCACGATGGACGCGCCGTCGGCGGTGTGCTCGGTCGTCGTCAGGGGTGCCTGGCCCAGCGCGAGGACGGTGAGGCCGGCGGAGGTCAGATGGTCGGGGACCGCCGCGTCGGGGACGGTGCCCGGGGCGATGCCGTGCCGGAAGATCGGGGCGAGTTTGGGGGGCGGCCCCTCGGGCCGGCGGGCGAGGGCGCCCAGGATCGCGCCGGCGCCCTCGGACG
>NZ_JBTYMC010000455.1:0-3901 GCF_054880855.1 Streptomyces sp. S6
CCTTCTCGCCGACGTGCAGGTAGCGGTGCGCGCACACCTCGAACTTGGCCGCGTCCCAGGTGGTGTTGGTGTGGGTGGGGCGCTCCACGTGCCCGAAGGGGATCTCGGCGGACGGGACGCGCCGGACGGCTCCGTCCGGCTGGAGGAACGCGGGGTCGCCGCCGGGGACCATGCCGAGTTCGCGGGCGCGCTTCTGGAGGGCGTCCGGCGCCGAGTAGGAGTCGATGTCCCGCTGGAGCGCCTGCTGTTCGTCGGTGAGGTTCTTGGTCTCCTTCTGGAGGTCGCCCATCTTGAACGACCCCTCGCTGAGCGCGGAGTTCAGCACCAGCAGCCCGATCAGCCCGCCGCCGAGCAGGGCGACGACCAGCAGCACGAACGGTGTCCGCCCGGCCTGCGCCCCGCCTCCGACCGGCAACAACCCGGCCAGCCGCTCCTTGAGTCCAGTTCTCATCGCGCCTCCACCCGGTAGGACGTCCGAGGCTTCCGCGAAGATGCACGGACCGACCCGAATCGCTCAGATGTGTGAATCAGCTCGCTTCGGGAACTCCGCGGTCGACTCCCTGACCGGCTCACTCGACGTCCTCCCTGATGCGCTCGGCGCCGCGCAGCCGCGCGGGGGCGGCCCGGCGGTTCTCGGCGATCTCTTCCTCGGTGGGAAGTTCGGCACCGCGCGTGAGCAGCTTGAGCCGGGGCTGGTAGCGCTCGGGGACGATCGGCAGGCCGGGCGGCGCGGTGTTGGCGGCGCCGGCCGCGAACACCTGCTTGACCAGGCGGTCTTCGAGGGAGTGGTAGGCGAGGACGGCGATCCGCCCGCCCACGGCCAGCGACTTGACGGCTGCCGGGATCGCCCCCTCCAGCACGGACAGCTCGCCGTTGACCTCGATGCGCAGCGCCTGGAAGGTCCGCTTGGCGGGGTTCCCGCCGGTCCGCATGGCGGCCTGCGGCAGCGCTCCCCGGATCACCTCGACGAGCCGCGCGCTGTTCGTGAACGGCTCCTTGTCGCGCTCCCGGACGACCGCCGAGACGATCCTCTTGGCCTGCTTCTCCTCGCCGTACGCGCGCAGGATGCGCACCAACTCGCCCGGCGGGTAGGTGTTCAGGACCTCGGCGGCGCTGATCCCTGTCGTCTGGTCCATCCGCATGTCGAGCGGCGCGTCCTGCGCGTAGGCGAAGCCCCGGTCGGCCTCGTCGAGTTGCATGGAGGAGACGCCGAGGTCGAACAGCACGCCCTGCACGCGCGCGTGGCCGAGCCGCTCAAGGACGTCGGGGAGTTCGTCGTAGACGGCGTGGACGAGGGTGGCGCGTTCGCCGAAGGGTGCGAGGCGTTCGCCGGAGAGCCTGAGGGCCTCCTTGTCCCGGTCGAGGGCGACGAGACGGGCCTCGGGGAACTGCTGGAGGAGCGCTTCGCTGTGGCCGCCGAGTCCGAGGGTGCAGTCGACGACGACCGCGCCGGGCTCCTGGAGCGCGGGGGCCAGCAGATCCAGGCACCGCTGGAGCATCACGGGGACGTGTCGGCTGTTGCTCAAGGGGCCCTCTCAGTTACCGGCGGGGCCCGTATCCGTACGCGCCGCGCACGCGGGGAGATCTCCGGGGGCTGGTCGGTGACCCCGGGGAAAAGTCCTGCGGGCAGACCTCGCTTCCCGCTTCGCGTCACTTTAGTCCACGCTGTCTCGCGGTCAATCAACCGGCCTGCGCGTCGCGGGCCCACGCGCGTGTGACGCCGCGTACCGCGAGAAATCACTCTTTGTGCCCCCACTCGGGCACCCTTGTGGCTTACCTCACACCGAGAGTGCGATGACCCTCATTTTCCCTTCTCACGACGGGACCGGAACGCCGGTGACCAGTACCGTCATGGTTATGACGACTTCCGCATCCGTATCGAACGACTCCGAAGGCGCCATACCCGAAGACGGCACGGTGACCGACCGGCTGGTGCACGCCAACGAGCGGTACGCCTCCGCGTTCGCCGACCCCGGCATGGACGCCCGCCCTGTCCTGCGTGTCGCGGTCGTGGCCTGCATGGACGCCCGTCTCGACCTGCACGCGGCGCTCGGCCTGGAGCTGGGCGACTGCCACACCATCCGCAACGCGGGCGGCGTGGTCACGGACGACGTGATCCGCTCGCTCACCATCAGCCAGCGCAAGCTGGGCACCCGCTCGATCGTCCTGATCCACCACACCGGCTGCGGCCTGGAGGCGATCACCGAGGACTTCCGCACGGAGCTGGAGATGGAGGTCGGCCAGCGTCCCGCGTGGGCGGTGGAGGCGTTCCGGGACGTCGACCAGGACGTCCGGCAGTCGATGCAGCGGGTGCGCACGTCACCGTTCCTGCTGCACGCCGACGATGTGCGAGGCTTCGTCTTCGACGTGAAGACGGGTCTGCTGCGCGAGATCGACCCGGCCTGAGCGCGTCGCACGGGGGGTTTTCGGGGTCCGTGCCCTGTGAGCCCCCTGTCGCCATTACCGGCAAAAGCCACAAGGCCAGACATATCGCGGACAGTTGTCCACAGCCGAGTGACACGAATCGGTAACGGCGGCAAGAATGCGGTGAGGACGCCGCCGCCGAACATTCCGGCAGCCGCATCCGTGATTCGGGGTGGGCCGGTTCGCACGACCGAGCGGCGGCCCGGAAGAAGCAGGGCCGAGGAGGGCACGGGTGACGACCTATGACGAACGAGCGAGCCTGACAGATCTGACCGCCACCGCGGACAGGGTCCGCGGGTCGGTGGAGAGTGTGATCGAGGGCAAGCCCGAGGTCGTACGACTCGCGCTCACCGTGCTGCTCGCGGAGGGCCATCTGCTGATCGAGGACGTCCCGGGCGTCGGCAAGACGATGCTCGCGAAGACGCTGGCGCAGTCCATCGACTGCTCGGTGCGGCGGATCCAGTTCACGCCGGACCTGCTGCCGTCGGACATCACCGGGGTGTCCATCTGGGACCAGCAGCGGCGTGACTTCGAGTTCAAGCCGGGCGCGATCTTCGCGCAGATCGTGATCGGCGACGAGATCAACCGCGCCTCGCCGAAGACGCAGTCCGCGCTCCTGGAGTCCATGGAGGAACGCCAGGTCACCATCGACGGGCAGTCCTACGAGCTGCCGAGCCCCTTCATGGTCGTCGCGACCCAGAACCCGGTCGAGATGGAGGGCACCTACCCGCTGCCGGAGGCGCAGCGCGACCGCTTCATGGCCCGGGTCTCCATCGGCTACCCGAGCCCCGAGGCCGAGCTCCAGATGCTCGACGTCCACGGCGCGGTCAGCCCCCTGGAGGACCTCCAGCCGGTCGCCCACGCGCACGACATCGTCAAGCTCGTGGAGGCCGTGCGCGGGGTCCATGTCGCCGAGGCGGTCAAGCGGTACGCCGTCGACATCGTCGCCGCCACCCGCACCCACCCCGACCTCCGGCTGGGCGCCTCCCCCCGGGCCACGCTGCATCTGCTGCGCGCGGCCAAGGCCACCGCCGCCCTCGCGGGCCGCGACTACGCCCTCCCGGACGACGTCCAGCACCTCGCCGTAGCCGTCCTGGCCCACCGCCTCCTGCCCACCGCCCAGGCCCAGCTCAACCGCCGCACCTCCGAACAGGTGATCGACGAGATCCTCCAGCGCACCTCCGTCCCCACCACCCCCCAGCACCCGCGCGAGTACGGCCGGCCGTACGGCTCGCGGGGCCTGTGATGACCTCCGGGGGGACGGTACCGGGCGGGCGGGTCGACGGGGTCGCGTCCGGCGGGTATCCCGCGCGGCCCGATGTGCCTCCGGTCAGCGGGCCCGTCGGAGCGACGGCCAGTGGGTATGCGCCGGGGACGCCGTCGGGCGGCCCCGCTGCCGGGAAGTATCCCGAGCGGCCTGCCGCGCCTCCGGTGATCGGGGCCGTCGCGGCCACGGCCGGCGGGTACGCGCCGGGAG
>NZ_JBTYMC010000456.1:0-3884 GCF_054880855.1 Streptomyces sp. S6
GGGCGGGGACGCGACCGGCGCGGAGATCTCCCGCGCGCTGGTCGAGGCCGTCCGCGCGCGCGGGGTGCGCACCGTCGAGAACGCGCTCGTCCTGGACCTCCTGACGGACGCCGAGGGCCGCACGGCCGGTGTCACCCTGCACGTGATGGGAGAGGGCCAGCACGACGGCGTGGGGGCCGTCCACGCGCCCGCCGTCGTCCTCGCGACCGGCGGCATGGGCCAGGTGTTCTCCGCGACCACCAACCCGTCCGTGTCGACCGGCGACGGCGTCGCGCTCGCCCTGCGCGCGGGCGCCGAGGTCAGCGACATGGAGTTCGTCCAGTTCCACCCGACCGTGCTGTTCCTCGGCGCCGACGCCGAGGGCCAGCAGCCGCTGGTCTCCGAGGCGGTACGCGGCGAGGGCGCGTACCTGGTCGATGCGGACGGCGTGCGCTTCATGGCCGGCCGGCACGAACTGGCCGAGCTGGCACCCCGGGACATCGTCGCCAAGGGCATCATGCGGCGCATGCAGGAGCAGGGCGCCGAGCACATGTACCTCGACGCCCGGCACTTCGGCGCCGACATGTGGGAGCACCGCTTCCCGACGATCCTCGCCGCCTGCCGCGCGCACGGCATCGACCCCGTCCAGGAGCCGATTCCGGTCGCCCCGGCCGCCCACTACGCCTCCGGGGGCGTCCGCACGGACGCCCGGGGCCGGACGACCGTACCCGGCCTGTACGCGTGCGGGGAGGCCGCCTGCACGGGCGTCCACGGCGCGAACCGGCTTGCCTCGAACTCCCTCCTGGAGGGCCTCGTCTACGCCGAGCGGATCGCCGCCGACATCGCGGAGACCGGCCTCCCCGCGCGCGTGCCCGCGCCGGTCGACGTTCCGCAGACCCCCGAGCACCCCCTCCTCGCCCCCGAGGAGCGGTTCGCGATCCAGCGGATCATGACCGACGGCGCCGGCGTCCTGCGCTCCGCCGCCTCCCTCGAACAGGCCGCCGACCGGCTCGACGCGCTCGACGCGCACGCGCGGGGCGCCCTCGACGAGAACGGCAAGACCGCCGAACCCGGCGTCGACACGTGGGAGGCCACCAACCTCCTGTGCGTGGCCCGCGTCCTGGTCGCCGCCGCCCGCGTACGCGAGGAGACCCGCGGCTGCCACTGGCGCGAGGACCACGCCGACCGCGACGACGACACCTGGCGCCGCCACATCGTCGTCCGCCTCGACCCGGACCGTTCGCTCGCCGTGCTGCCCACGGACACCGCGGACTTCCCCCCGACCCAGCGCACCCAGGAGCAGTGACCGAAGTGAGCAACGACCTTCCCCTCGTGGACGACGGCGTCGAGAGCGGCGGCTGCGGCGACGGCTGCGCGTGCGGAGCCGAGGGCGACGCCGAGTACCTGGAGTGCGGGCTCGACCCGGCGCTCGCCGGACTCCTCGCCGACGCGGGGCTCGACCCCGTCGAGGTCGAGGACATCGCGAACGTGGCGGTCCAGGAGGACCTCGCGCACGGCGTGGACGTCACGACCGTCGCGACGATCCCCGAGGACGCCGTCTCCACCGCCGACTTCGTCGCGCGCGAGGCGGGCGTCGTCGCGGGCCTCAGGGTCGCCGAGGCGGTCGTCTCGATCGTCTGCACCGACGAGTTCGAGGTCGAGCGGCACGTCGAGGACGGCGACCGCGTCGAGGCCGGGCAGACCCTCCTGTCGGTCACTTCCCGCACCCGCGACCTCCTCACCGCCGAGCGCAGCGCCCTCAACCTGCTGTGCCGGCTCTCCGGGATCGCGACCGCCACGCGCGCGTGGGCGGACGCCCTGGACGGCACACAGGCGCGTGTGCGCGACACCCGCAAGACGACACCGGGGCTGCGGTCCCTGGAGAAGTTCGCCGTGCGCTGCGGCGGGGGCGTCAACCACCGCATGTCGCTCTCCGACGCGGCCCTCGTCAAGGACAACCACGTGGTCGCCGCCGGGGGCGTGTCCCAGGCGTTCAAGGCCGTCCGCGAGGCGTTCCCGGACGTCCCCGTCGAGGTCGAGGTCGACACCCTCCACCAGCTCCGCGAGGTCGTCGACGCGGGCGCCGACCTGATCCTGCTCGACAACTTCACGCCCGGGGAGTGCGAGGAGGCCGTCGGGATCGTCGGCGGGCGCGCGCTGCTTGAGGCGTCCGGGCGGCTCACGCTCGACAACGCGCGCGCGTACGCCGACACCGGGGTCGACTTCCTCGCCGTCGGCGCGCTCACCCACTCCTCGCCGATCCTCGACATCGGCCTCGACCTGCGTGAGGCGGAGTGAACCGATGCTTCTGACGATCGACGTCGGCAACACGCACACCACCCTCGGGCTGTTCGACGGGGCGGACATCGTCGAGCACTGGCGCATCTCCACGGACGCGCGCCGGACCGCCGACGAACTCGCGGTGCTGCTCCAGGGGCTGATGGGCATGCACCCGCTCCTCGGGATGGAGCTGGGCGAGGGCATCGACGGGATCGCCATCTGCGCCACCGTCCCCTCGGTGCTGCACGAACTCCGTGAGGTGACCCGCCGCTACTACGGCGACGTCCCGGCCGTCCTCGTCGAACCCGGCGTCAAGACCGGCGTCCCGATCCTCACCGACAACCCCAAGGAGGTCGGCGCCGACCGCATCATCAACGCCGTCGCCGCCGTGGAGCTGTACGGGGGGCCCGCCGTCGTCGTCGACTTCGGGACGGCGACCACGTTCGACGCGGTCTCCGCGCGCGGGGAGTACGTCGGCGGGGTCATCGCCCCCGGCATCGAGATCTCCGTCGAGGCGCTCGGCGTCAAGGGGGCGCAGCTACGCAAGATCGAGCTCGCCCGGCCGCGCAGCGTCATCGGCAAGAACACCGTCGAGGCCATGCAGTCCGGGATCGTCTTCGGGTTCGCCGGGCAGGTCGACGGGGTCGTCCAGCGCATGGTCCGCGAACTCGCGGCCGATCCGGACGACGTGACGGTCATCGCGACCGGGGGGCTGGCTCCGACCGTCCTCGGCGAGGCGTCGGTGATCGACGAGCACGAGCCGTGGCTGACGCTGATCGGGCTTCGGCTGGTGTACGAGCGGAACGTCTCGCGGATGTGAGGGGGCTCCCGCCGGACGCCACGCGCGCCTGCACGCGGGAGCCGGCGGGTCGGGTACGCGCGTGGGGGGAAAGGCGGGCGCCACGCGCGAGGGTTGTGTCGAATTTGTCTGATTAGCGCGTATCGTCGCCACATGCCCACGCCATACGGATCCCGCGGCGGCATGGCGTTCGGTGCGGAGGAGCTGCGTGTGCTCCGTCGCGCTCTCGCCCTCGCCCTTCACCCCGGTCCCGCCTCGGCAGAGGACATCCAGGACTGTCATCGGCTGGCGACGTCTCTCGACGAGGCGCTGCGCGAGGCCGCTCGGTTGCGGACGTTCCTGGTGGCCGACCTCGCGCGGTACCGGGCGGCCCTGCCCGGCACCGCCGCCGGGTACCTGACGCTTCTGGAGGAGGTGCTGGGTACCGGGTACCGCCCCGACCCGGACGACCTCGCCGCTCTGCGGGCCCTGCGGGGCAACCCGCTCGCCGCGACCCTCCTGAGCCGCTGCCAGGTACTGGCCGAGCAGGACGTCCGCAGCCGCCTGGCCCGCCGGACCACCCGCCATGCCGTCCCCGCGCCCCTCACGCCGATCCCCGCGGTCCCGCCCTCCCGCACCCGCCTGCTGGCTCTCCCGGGCGGCCTGTCGCCCGACGGCGGCTTCGAGGAGGCCGAGGGGGACGAGCCGGCGGCCCCGCAGAAGCGTCCGGAGCCCTGTGTCGTCGAGGTGCCGGCTCAGGTGACGGCGGCTCCTGCCGTCGTCGAGGAGAAGCGGCAGCCTGTGCTCGTGGGGTACGGGGTGGCGGCGTCGTCCACGAAGCGGCGGC
>NZ_JBTYMC010000457.1:0-3872 GCF_054880855.1 Streptomyces sp. S6
GACTCTGGCTCGTGACAGGGGCGACGAGGCGCGCGTGGCGGAGCTGGTGCCGGAGATCGAGGAACTGCTGCGTGACGCCGGGGACGTCGAGAACGCCGCGATCTGGTGGCTGCGGGGGGCCCAGGACGGGGACGGGAACGCCGCGAACGCGCTCGGTGCGCTGCACGCGGAGCGGGGGCAGAACCAGACCGCCGAGCGGTGGTACCGGGCCGCCATGGACGCCGGTGACATCAACGGCGCCTACAACCTCGGGCTGCTCTGCGCCGAGCAGGGGCGCGTGGCGCAGGCCGAGCAGTGGTACCGGCGGGCCGCGTACGTCGGGCACCGGGAGGCCGCCAACGCGCTCGCCATTCTGCTGCTCCAGAACGGGGACGCGAGCGGGGCCGAGCCCTGGTTCTCCAAGGCCGCCGAGTCCGGGAGCGTCGACGCCGCCTTCAACCTCGGGATCCTGCACGCCGGGCGGGGGGAGGAGGAGGCCGCGCTGCGGTGGTACGAGCGGGCGGCTGCCGCCGGGCACACCGAGGCCGCGCTCCAGGTGGGGATGGCTCAGCTGCGAGAGGGGGACGAGCAGGCCGCCGAGCGGCATCTCCGGTGTGCCGCGGGTGGGGGGAGCGCGGAGGCCGCGTACCGGCTGGCCGCGCTGCTCGACGCGCGGCGGCCCGCCGTGTCCGCGCATGAGCTGGGGGAGCCTGTGCGGGAGAAGACCGAGTGCGAGGAGTGGTACGAGCGGGCCGCCTCCCAAGGGCATCGGCGGGCCCAGGTGCGGGTGGGGATGCTGGCTGCCGGGCGGGGGGACGTCGTCGAGGCGGCCCGCTGGTACCGGTCCGCCGCGGAGGCGGGGTCCCGGAACGGGGCGTTCAATCTCGGACTGCTGCTTGCGCGTGAGGGGAGCGAGCCCGAGGCCGTCGTGTGGTGGCAGCGGGCGGCTGCCGCCGGTCATGGCCGTGCCGCCCTTCGGCTTGCGCTGGTCTGCGCTCGGCGGGGGGAGTTGGTCGAGGGGCAGCGGTGGGCTTCCCGGGCGGTGGAGCTGGGGCCCGGGGAGGTGGGGGAGCGGGCGGCTCGGCTGCGGGATGCGTTGCGGGAGGAGTTGAGTGCGTGAGGGTGGGGGGAAGTGATTTGCCTCCTGGGGGTGGGGTGCGTAAGGTTGGGTTCACCGACGCGGGGTGGAGCAGCTCGGTAGCTCGCTGGGCTCATAACCCAGAGGTCGCAGGTTCAAATCCTGTCCCCGCTACTGATGAGGGCCCGGAATCTGGGAACAGGTTCCGGGCCCTCAGTGCATCCCCCAGAGGGGATTACGCCTTTGCGCAGTTCGGGCAGATGCCCTTGTACGTGACCTCTACCGCCTCGATGGTGAAGCCGAAGCGCTCCGTGGAGGGGAGGTCGGTGAGGGGGTTGCCGGTGGGGTGGACGTCTCGGATGGTGCCGCAGTGGGCGCAGACGAGGTGGTGGTGGGGGCGGTGGGCGTTGGGGTCGTAGCGCTTGGCTCGTCTGTCCGTGGAGACTTCCAGGACTTCGCCCAGGGTGACCAGCTCGCCCAAGGTGTTGTAGACCGTCGCCCGGGAGATCTCCGGGAGTTTCGCCACCGCGCGGGAGTGCACCTCGTCGGCCGTGAGGTGGACGTGTTCGCCGTCGAGGACTTCGGCCACGACACGCCGCTGTGCGGTCATACGCCATCCGCGTCCGCGCAGCCGCTCCAGAAGGTCACTCATGCCGTCCAGATTAACAGCCGGGTGCAGTTTTCCGAACGGGTGTGACTTTGGAAGCTGGCTTGACTTGGAATTAGTCCAATGTAGGATCCGTGATGAGTTCGACGGGCGGCTGGACGGCCGCGTTCCGGGCCTTGCGCAGCGGCCCCAGCACTGGACCGCCCGTCGGAACGGTGGGCCGTTCCCCGCGAGGGGGCGGCCCACCGCGCGTCCGAGGCCTACGCCGGTACCCGCAGCCCCGCCGGTGCCCAGCAGCGCACGATGTCCCGCACGGACACGATCCCGGCCGGCTCGCCCCCCTCCAGCACGACGAGATGCCGGAACCCGCCCCGCGTCATCGCCCGCGCCGCCTCCTCCAGCGGCATCGAGGGCGTCGCGAAGACGACGTCCGTGGTGGTGTGGGCGTGGGCGTGTTCGCTGTCGGGGTTCTGGCCGAGCCCCACGGAGTTGAGGATGTCCCGCTCCGTGAGGATGCCGATGCCGCCGGCGTCGGGGTCGAGGACGACGGCCGCGCCGACCCGGCGTGCGGACATCAGGGCGGCGGCCTGGCGGAGGGTGTGGGCGGGGCCGATGGTCAGGACGGTCCGGCTCATGGCTTGGTGGACGAGCATCGAGGGTGACCTCCTCCTGTGATCCCGGGTAAGTTCAGGGATTCACAAATGCACAAGTGGGGGTGTCCTCAGAGTCGCAGGTAAAGCCGGGGTCAACAAGGGGGCGCGCGTGGTCAGTTGAGGGCGCGTGCGCTCAAATGCGCCGCCGGAAGAACACCCCCCACGACATCAGTACCGCTGGTTCAGATACCCCAGCAACTCGTCGTGCAGCAGCCCGTTCGACGCGGCGGCGTTCCCGCTGTGGGGCCCCGGACGGCCGTCCAGACCGGTGAACGTGCCGCCCGCCTCCGTCACCACGATCGACGTCGCCGCCATGTCCCACAGGGACAGCTCCGGCTCCGCGCACAGGTCCACCGCGCCCTCGGCGACCATCATGTACGACCAGAAGTCGCCGTACGCGCGCGTCCGCCACACCTCACGGGTCAGGTCCAGGAAGCCGTTCAGGGTGCCGCGCTCCTCCCAGCCGGAGAGGGAGGAGTAGGCGAAGGAGGCGTCGGCGAGGTCGCTCACCCGGGAGACGTGCAGGCGGGACGCCGAGGACAGGGAGCGGCCCGTGAACGCGCCGTGCCCCTTCGCCGCCCACCAGCGACGGCCCAGCGCCGGCGCCGAGACCAGGCCGACGACGGGGTGGTAGCCGCCCTCGCCGGCCTCCGTCAGCGCGATCAGCGTCGCCCAGACGGGGACGCCGCGCACGTAGTTCTTCGTGCCGTCGATCGGATCGATCACCCAGCGCCTAGGGCCCGTGCCCTCGACGCCGTACTCCTCGCCGAGGATCGCGTCCCGGGGCCTCGCCCGCTGCAACTGGCCCCGGATCAGCTCCTCGGCCGCCTTGTCGGCCTCGCTCACCGGAGTCATGTCCGGCTTCGTCTCGACCTTCAGGTCGAGGGCCTTGAAACGGGCCGTGGTGGCCGCGTCGGCCGCGTCCGCGAGGACGTGCGCGAGGCGGAGATCGTCGAGGTAGTCCGGCATGGGGGAACCGTATCTGTCGTGGTGGGGGCGGGGCCATGCGCGCGGTTGCGGCTTGGTGTCGGTTTCGGCACGCCCGAGGGCGCGGGGTACGGGAGTGACGTGTTCCGGCCGTCCGCCGGGCGGTCGTCCCGCGCACCCTTGACACTGGCTGCGGGCGCGTCAAATCTGGGCGGCAGAGTTGCTCGGCCCAGGGAGGCGGCGATGCCCTCAGCGCGGGAGTCTCTGCTGGACGCCGCTTTCGCGGCGCTGGCACGCCGGTCGTGGTCGACGGTGCGGATGGTGGACGTGGCGGCTGCGGCCGGGGTGTCCCGGCAGACGCTGTACAACGAGTTCGGCAGCAAGGACGGGCTCGCGCGGGCGCTGGTGCGGCGGGAGGCGGACGGCTATCTCGCCGGGGTCGAGCGGGCGTTCACGGGTGACTTCGAGGACGTGGGCGGGCGGCTCGTCGCCGTCGCCGAGTGGACGGTGTCGTCCGCGCGGGAGAACCCTCTCGTCCGGGCCCTGCTCACCGGCTGCTGGAGCGAGCGGCTGCCGTCGCCGCCCCTGCGGGCCGTGCCGTCGGGGACGGCGGTCCCGGCGCAGCGGC
>NZ_JBTYMC010000458.1:0-3834 GCF_054880855.1 Streptomyces sp. S6
TCGAGATCGTCCGCGAGTTCGAGGTGGACGCCACGCCGGAGCAGGTGTGGGAGACGGTGACGGGGAACCCCGGCGCGTATACCCCCGCGACCTGCGCGGCACCCTGCGCGCCTGGATCGCCGCCCAGGGCAACGCGGAACGCGCCGCCGACGCCCTCGGCATCCACCCGCAGACCGTCCGTGACCACGTCCGCAGCGCCGAACCCGTCCTGGAACGCCAGCTCCTCACCCCTGGCGCGGACCTGTACGAAGTCGTCCTCGCCCACCTCGCCACCGGCGACATCACAACCCCGATGAACGGGGGCGAACCGGGCAGTCCTGTGCACAGGTGAGCCATAGCCGGGCACCCGTGCGATACACACCACCGGCCGTGTTCCCGTACGTTCGGAGCGGACTCGGGGTGCGACCAGTACGGGGGACCGGTCGCACCCCGTTCGCGTCAGCCCTTCAGCCGCACCGGGATCTCCTGCCACCCGAACGCGATGAACGACGGCACCTGCGCCAACTCATCCTTCTCCAGGGCGAGTTCCGGGAACCGCTCGAACAGGGCGGCCAGCGCGTACGACGCCTCCATGCGGGCCAGCGGCGCTCCGACGCAGCGGTGCACACCGATCCCGAACGCCAGATGGTCGTCCACGCCGCGCGCCGCGTCGAAGACGTCCGCGTCGTCGCCGTAGCGCGCGGGATCGACGCCGGCCGCCGCGTACGTCGTCAGGATCGCGTCGCCCGCAGGGACCGTCACCCCGCCGACTGTCAGGTCCTCCACCGCGAACCTGAGCGGCAGCGACGCGATCGACGGGTGCGCGCGCAGCGTCTCGTCCAGCACCGCGTCCCAGGAGAGGTCACCGGCGCGCACGGCCGCGAGCTGCTCCGGGCGCCTGAGGAGTGCCACGACCGCGTTGCCGATCAGGTTCACGGTCGTCTCGAAACCCGCGCCGATCACCAGCAGCAGCGTGTACAGCAGCTCCTCGTCGCTGAGCCGGTCGCCGTCCTCGTCCCGCACCCGGATCAGCTCGGTCGTCATGTCGTCGCCCGGCTCCTGACGCTTGCGGGCGATGAGCGTGCCGAGGACCGCGCCGATCTGCTCCTGGACGAACGCCGCGTGCTCGGGGGAGGGGTCGGAGGTGTCCATGATCGCCGCTATGAGCGCCGCCGTCGCGCCCCGCAGGTCCTCGGGGACACCGAAGAGTTCGCAGATGATCCGCAGCGGCAGGGGATGCGCGAGCGCGGTCCGCAGCTCGGCGGTGTCGCCGTCGAGGGCGTCCAACAGCTCCGTCGTCACCGCCTCGACGCGCGGGCGCAGCGACTCCGTGCGCCGGGCGGTGAAGCTCGGGGCGACCAGCCTGCGCAGCCGGGTGTGGTCCTCGCCGTACGTCGAGAGCATGTTGACGACGCCGACCCAGCCGAGGACCCACCCCCAGGACGGGTGCTCGGGCACCTCGGGCCACAGCCGCCAGTGCCGGCGCGGGTCCTTGCTGACCCTCGGGTCGAGGATCAGCTCCTTCAACGTGTCGTACCCGGTCGGCGCCCACGCTGGGATCCCGCCGGGCAGCTCCACCGGCACGATCGGACCCAGGGCGCGTAACCGGGCCGACTCGGCGGGGATGTCGGCGCCGAACGGGTCGAGCGGGATGCGGTCGGTCACGGTCACGTGGGATCTCCAGGATGGTCGGGGACACGCGGGGTGAAACGGACGGGCAGGGCCCTGAGGGAACGGTGGAACGGGCCCGGCCGCCAGGTGAGCCGCTCACGCGGCAGCACCGGTTCGAGATCCGGCAGCCACTGCATGAGCCGCTCGATGGCCTCGGTGACGATGAGCAGCGCGTGGTGGCGCACCGGGCAGGCGTGCGGACCCGCGCCCCACGACAGGTGCGAGGCGTCCGACGGATGCCGCCCGCCCGTCGCCTCACGCTCCGCGAAGTGCCCGAGCCCGCCGTACGACACCACCACCGGGACCGTCTCCGGCAGCCACACCCCGTGGAAGGCGACCGGCTCGCGCGCGTAGTAGATCCCGTAGTTCGCCAGCGGCGTCTCGTGGTGCAGCACCTCCACCACCGCGTCCATCACCGGACGGGCGCCGCTGGTGAGCGTCGAGTAGTACAGGTCGTTGCCGAGGATCCGCGAGAGGGTGTTGGAGACCAGGTTCGACGTCGGCTCGAAACCCGCGCCGAGCGTGAGGAATACCTGCCAGGTGACCTCCTCGCCGCTCAGCCCGAGGGGATGCTCCAACAGCCGGCTCGGCAGGTCCTCGCCCGGCCGCTCGGCCTTCGCCGCGACCAGGTCCAGGACGTACCCCGCGTACTCCGCCTCACCGGCCCGCGCCTCGGCGCCGCCCTCCATCATCCGCGCCAGCCCCCGGTGCAGCCGCTCGCCCTGGCTGTCGGGCAGCCCGAACAGGTCGTTGAAGACCAGCGCCAGCAGCGGACGCGCGAACTCCTCCACCAGGTCCGCCTCGCCGCGCGGCCCGATCCGGCCCACCACGAGCCGCACCGCCCGGTGCACCCGGGCCCGCAGGTCGTGCGGCTCGACCAGGTCGAACACGTCGAGGAGGGTTCTGCGGTAACGCAGGTGCTCGGCGCCGTCCGCGAACAGGGCGTTGGGCCGCCACCGCATCATCCCCAGTACCGGCGCGTCCACCGGCACGGTCTCCTCCCAGGCGCGCGGGTCGTGCGAGAACGTCTCGTCGTCGTGCAGCACCGCGAGCGCCGCCCGCCGGTCCGTCACCACGAACGCCGGGATCCCCGGCGCCAGTTCGGCCCAGCCGACCGGGCCCTGGGCGCGCAGCGCCGCATAGTAGCGGTGGGGGTCCGCCGCGAAGTCCTCCTCCCACAGCCGCACCGGGGCGGAACGGGAGAAGTCGCGCTGGTCCGGAGGGTAGGCGGTCACCGGGTCCCCCTCGCGACGAGATGGTCGACGAGCGCCAGCAGCGCGTCCACGGACGAGTTCGCGTCGCGCGCGTCGCACGTCACCATCGGCGTGTCCGCCTCCAGGTCCAGCGCCCGCCTGAGCCGCTCGTGCGTGTGGTGGCGCGGCGAGTCCGGGAACGCGTTGATCGCCACCGCGTACGGCAGCCCGCTGTCCTCGACCAGCCCCAGCACGTCGAACGACGCCCCGATACGGCGGCTGTCCACCAGCACCAGCGCGCCCAGCGCCCCGTACGAGATGTCCTCCCACAGCTCCCGGAACCGCTCCTGGCCGGGCGTGCCGAACAGATACAGGACGACACCGCCGGGCAGGCTGACGCGGCCGAAGTCGATCGCGACCGTCGTCGTCGACTTCTCCCGCACCCCCGCCAGGTCGTCGACGTGCGCCGACGCCTCGGTGAGCCGCTCCTCGGTGTGCAGCGGGGTGATCTCCGAGACGGAGTCGATGAGGGTGGTCTTGCCGACCCCGAACGGGCCCGCGACCAGGATCTTCACCAACTCCTGTGCGGTGTCCGGGAGATGCGGGGGACTAACGCTTGAGGGCGCGGAGGCCATCGGCCACTCTCTTCAGCAGATCGGGGTCGTAGTGCGCGGCCGACGCCACCGGGGCGCGGGCCAGCAACAGCTCCTTGTCCAGCAGACCGGCGATCAGCACCCGGACCGCCGACACCGGCAGCCTGAGCACCGCCGCCACCTCGACGAGCGCGAGCGCGCCCCCGGACAGCGCGTCCAGCACGGCGAGTTCGGCCGCCGACAGGCCCTCGGGGCGGACGGTCACGGGATCACGGGCCAGGACGGTGAGCCGCTCAAGACGGGGCCGGCTCGGACGGGCCACCCCGCCCGTCGACAGATACGCCGGCACCAGCGGCCGGCCGGCCGGGCGCCCCGTCACGCGGGTCCGGCGTCGTCGG
>NZ_JBTYMC010000459.1:0-3832 GCF_054880855.1 Streptomyces sp. S6
GCGTTCCTCTTCAGCGGCCAGGGCACCCAGTACGCCGGCATGGGCGCCGCCCACCCGGTCCGGGACATCTGCCACACCGCCGCCCTGCGCCGCGACCACCACCCGGAGCACCGGCTGGCCGTGGTCGGCGCGACCCACGCGGAACTCCTCGCCCGGCTGAAGGGCGAAGGGCGGGCCGCGCGAGGCACGCTCGCGAAACTCGCCGCGCGGTACACGGCGGGCGAGGACGTCGACTGGGAGCCCGCCGTCGGCAAGGCCGGCCGCTACGTCCCGGTCCCCGGCTACCCCTGGCAGACCAAGCGCTACTGGGCCGGCGAGCGGACCGAGGACGCGCAGGAGGACGACCTCGCGGCCTGGGTGCTGCGCGAGCACGCCCGCACCGCCTTCGAGGACACCTCCACCCTCACCGACATCGGCATCGACTCCCTCGCCAAGCTCCGCATCGTCGTCGACCTCGCCAAACGCACCGGCCAGGACATCGACCCGGAGGAACTGGGCCTGCTCCGCACGGTCGGGGAACTGCGCACGTGGACCCGGACCCTGGAGGCGGTCGCCCGATGAGCGGACCGCTCGATCTGTACAGCCGGTTCGCCGAGGCGGCCGAGCGACATCCCGGCGAGACCGCCCTCGAAGCCGGGGGAGAAGCACTGACGTACCGTCAACTCCGGTCAGCGGCCGAAGAGTTGGCCGAAAAAATCGGCGCGGTGAAACGGGTCGGCCTCCTTGCCTCCCGCACCCTGCCCGCCTACGCCGGCTGGCTCGCCGCCCTGCGGGCCGGCGCGGCCGTCGTCCCCCTCAACCCCGAGCACCCCAGCGCCCGCACCGCCGACATCGGCCGCGCCGCCGGGCTCGACCTGATCCTCGCGGACGCCGCCGGAGAGGGGCCCGGCGACGTGGGCGTGCCCGTCCTCGCCGTCGGCGTGGACGAGGTGAAGGCATGGGCGGAGCAGGCCGCGCCCGCCCGGCCGTACACGCCCCCCGCCCCCGACGACACCGCCTACCTCATCTTCACCTCGGGCTCCACCGGCCGCCCCAAGGGCGTCCCCGTCGCGCACCGCAACATCTGCGCCTACCTCGACGACCTCGCGGGCCGCTACGGCATCGGCCCCGGCAGCCGGCTCTCGCAGAGCTTCGAGCTGACCTTCGACGGCTCGGTGCACGACCTCTTCGTCGCCTGGGCCGAGGGCGGGACGCTCGTGGTGCCCCGCCGGGCCCAGCTCATGTCACCGGTGCGGACCGTCAACACCCTGCGCCTGACCCACTGGTTCTCCGTACCGTCCCTCATCTCCTTCGCCTCCCGGCTCGGCACCCTCACGCCGGGCGCCATGCCCACCCTCAGATGGAGCGTCTTCGGCGGCGAACCCCTCCCCCTCCAGGCCGCCCGGGAGTGGCGCGAGGCGGCCCCCCAAAGCCGGATCGACGTCCTGTACGGCCCCACCGAGGCCACCATCTCCTGCACCGGCCACCTCCTGCCCGACGACCCCGCCGACTGGCCCGACACCCCGGGCGGCACCGCCCCCATCGGGACCCCCCACCCGAGCGTGGAAGCGGTCCTGCTGGGCGAGGACGGCCGGCCCGGCGACACCGGCGAACTGTGCGTGCGCGGCGCACTGCGCTTCGCCGGCTACCTCGACCCCGGCGAGAACACCGGACGCTTCCTCGACGAGGAACTCCGGCCCACCGACGGCGCCCCGGCCCCCGGCCACTGGTACCGCACCGGAGACCGCGTCACCCGGCAGGGCGGCGCCCTCGTCCACCTCGGCCGCACCGACCAGCAGGTCAAGATCCGCGGCCACCGCATCGAACTGGGCGAGATCGAGGCCGCCCTGCGCCGCCAGGAAGGCGTGCGCGACGCCGCCGTGATCGCCGCCGTCGCGGCCGACGGCGAACCGGAACTGCTGGCCGCGGTCACCGGCGACGGCGGCCCCGACGCCCTCTACGAGGCGGTTGGCGGTGAGCTGCCGCCCTACATGATGCCCCGGCGCATCACCGTCCTCGACGCGCTGCCCCTGAACGCCAACGGCAAGATCGACCGGCGTGCCCTGCTCGCCGCACTGGGCCGGGACGGCTGACATCCCCCAGGGCTCCGACGGACCCCAGGTCCTCACCACCCCCCACACCTCATCCCCTAGTTGCCGACATGTAAGGCTCCGACATGTTCGACGCCATCGTGGTGGGGGCGCGCTGCGCCGGTGCACCCACCGCCATGCTGCTCTCCCGAGCCGGCTACCGGGTCCTGCTTCTGGACCGGACGGCCTACGGCACGGACACCCTCTCCACCCACCTGCTGCACCAGCCCGGCGTCGCCACCCTGGCCCGCTGGGGCCTGCTGGACAGACTGCGCGAGACCGGCTGCCCACCCATCGAGCGCGTGCGCTACGAGGTGGACGACATCAGACTCGAAGGCTGCGCCCGAGGCGTGGAGGGCCAGCGCGCGGCCTACTCCCCGCGCCGCAACATCCTCGACCCGCTGCTGATCGACGCCGCCGTGGAGGAGGGCACGGAATACCGCGAACGGTGCGAAGTGAACGGACTGCTCCACGACGAGACCGGCCGGGTCGTGGGGGTTCGGGGAAGATCCGGGGGACGCACCTTCACCGAAACCGCCCGGCTCGTCATCGGCGCGGACGGCATGCGCTCCACCGTCGGAGCCCTCGTCGGGGCCCCCTACACCGTGGAACACCCCCGCCTGACCTGCGCGTACTACGCGTACTACCCGAAGGCGACGAACGCGCTGGAACTGTACGAGAAGCCTCGCAGCTGGGTGGCCGCCGTACCCACCCACGACGACGCCACCCTCGTCCTCGCCTACTTCCCGCAGGACCGCTACCCCGAGGTCCGCGCCGACGCCCACGCCGCCTACCTCGCCCAGGTCCAGGACACCGCCCCCGACCTGTACGAGCGGATCGCGGGCGGCGAACCCCTGGAGAAACTGCGCGGCACCGGACGCCAGCAGAACTTCTTCCGCAAGGCCAACGGCCCCGGCTGGGTCCTCGTCGGGGACGCCGGACACCACAAGGACTCCATCACCGCCCGCGGCATCAGCGACGGCTACCGGCAGGTCGAACTCCTCACCGACCGCCTCACCGGCACCCTCGGTGACGACCCCGCCGTCCTCGACACGGCCCTCAAGGACTTCAGCGAGGACCGCGACAAGGCCCTCATGGGCGGCTACGAGGCGACCCTCGGCGTCGCCCGCCTCGACCCGCACGAGCAGCGCCTGTCCCTGCTGCGGGCCGTCCAGCAGGACGAGGAGCTCACCTCGATCTATTTCGACACGGTCGCCGGAATCGCCCCGGCGAGCGCGCTCTTCACACCGAGGCTCCTGGCGCTCCTGTGACCCCCTGTCCGCCCCGCCCCCTCTTCGGCGGTCTTGTACCGGAGCCAACTGTGCCGTGACGTGCGGAAGTTGCCTCGGGCGTATGCTGACGCTGCGCCATGATCCTGATACGGTGCAGCTCATCGCCGACATTCGAACACGCCGAGTCCACCGGCCGGACGGAGAAGCCCCCCGGGCCCACCCGTCCGCCGGTCCAGGTGTGTCGCTGCTGTACGAGGAATCAGATGCCAGGCATCCGCGACCGGCGGACCCGTAACCGCTCCGCCCACCGCAGTCCGCTGCGCTCCTCGTTCGTCGTCCCCTTCATGGTCCCCGCGATCTGCCTCACCTGCCTGTGGGGCTACACGGCGGCCGAGCTGGCCGACGAGCAGAGCCACGCCCGCGCCCTCACGCTGCCGGCGCACGACGTGCTCGCGCACCTCCAGACGGAGCGCAGACTCACCGCCCGCCGGCCGGCCGACCGCACCCCGGAGCACCACGCCGAGCTGGCCG
>NZ_JBTYMC010000460.1:0-3829 GCF_054880855.1 Streptomyces sp. S6
GCGGCCCCTTCGGCCGAGGGCGCGATGCGCTACCGCCTCCTGGAGACCGTCGCCGAGTACGCGGGCGAACGCCTCACGGAGTCCGGCGCCCGCACCGCCGCCGAACGCGCCGTCGTCCTCCCCGCCCGCTCCGTCGCCGGCCTGCGCCGCGTCTGTGTGCCCCGGTGTCCGACGGGTCATCTGCGGGGCACCTTCAGGGCCGAGGCGAGGTGGAGGCGGGTGAAGGCGAGGGCCTCGGCGAGGTCGGCCTCGCGTTCGGCGGCGGACATCGCGCGCCGGGTGTTGACCTCGATGACGACATGGCCGTCGAAGCCGGTGAGGGCGAGCCGTTCGAGGAGTTCGGCGCAGGGCTGGGTGCCTCGGCCGGGGACCAGGTGCTCGTCCTTGTTGGAGCCGAGGCCGTCGGCGAGGTGGACGTGTCCGAGGCGGTCGCCCATCCGGTCGACCATGTCCATCGCCTCACTGCGGGAGGTCGCCGCGTGGCTGAGGTCGATCGTGAAGTGCCGGTAGTCGTCCTTGGTGACGTCCCAGTCGGGCGCGTACGCGAGCATCTCGCGGTCCCGGTAGCGCCAGGGGTACATGTTCTCGACGGCGAACCGGACGTCCGTCTCGTCGGCCATCCGCCAGATCCCCTGGACGAAGTCCCGCGCGTACTGCCGCTGCCAGCGGAACGGGGGGTGGACGACGACGGTGCTCGCCCCGAGCTTCTCGGCCGCCGCACGGGCGCGCTGGAGCTTGGTCCACGGGTCCGTCGACCAGACCCGCTGCGTGATCAGCAGACAGGGCGCGTGCACGGCGAGGATCGGCATCCGGTGGTAGTCACTGAGCCGCCGCAGGGCCTCGATGTCCTGGCTCACGGGGTCGTTCCACACCATCACCTCGACCCCGTCGTACCCGAGGCGCGCGGCGATCTCGAAGGCCGTCGCCGTCGACTCCGGGTAGACCGAGGCCGTGGACAGAGCGACCTTCGCATCCGGGATGCGCACCACTGGTTCTGCCACGAGGGACAGCGTACGGGGCGGTACCGGACACCGTTGCCGGGTGTCCGCACCCTCCGGACGCGTTCGGCCACGCGCGCGTGGAGGCCGGTTCCGGTCCGCGTACGGCTTCCGAACAGGGCCGCGGCGGCGCGGGAGGCGCGGTGGACGGACGGACGGCGAGGGCTCGGGGCCGGGGAGCCCCACACCGCCGGGGTGGCGCACCTCACGCACCGCACGCCCTCGCCACGCGCGTGTGCCCTCACACCGCCGGCATGTGGTCCAGCCGCCGCAGGATGACGCCCTCGCGCAGGGCCCAGGGGCAGATCTCCAGGGTTTCGACGCCGAAGAGGTCCATGACGCCCTCGGCGACGAGTGCGCCGGCGAGGAGTTGTCCCGCGCGGCCCTCGGAGACGCCGGGGAGTTCGGCGCGCTGGGCGACGGTCATGCCGGCGAGCCGGGGCACCCAGGCTTCGAGGGACTCGCGCTTGAGCTCGCGCTGGACGTAGAGGCCGTCGGTGGAGCGGGCGGCACCGGCGATGCGGGCGAGCTGCTTGAAGGTCTTGGAGGTCGCGACGACGTGGTCGGGCGCCCCGAAGCGGCTGAACTCGCCGACCGTACGGGCGATCTGGGCGCGCGCGTGCCGTCGCAGCGCCCTTATGTGCTCCGCTCCGGGCGGGTCGCCCGGCAGCCAGCCGGCGGTGAGGCGGCCCGCGCCGAGCGGCAGGGAGACGGCGGCGTCGGGCTCCTCGTCGATGCCGTAGGCGATCTCCAGGGAGCCGCCGCCGATGTCGAGGACGAGCAGCTTGCCGGCGGACCAGCCGAACCAGCGGCGGGCCGCGAGGAAGGTCAGCCGGGCCTCCTCGGCGCCGGAGAGGACCTGGAGTTCGACGCCGGTCTCGGTGTGCACGCGCGCGAGGACGTCGTCCGCGTTGGTGGCCTCCCGGACGGCGGACGTCGCGAACGGCAGGAGGTCCTCGACGCCCTTGTCCTCGGCGGCCTGGAGCGCTTCCTGGACGACGCCGACGAGTTTGTCGACCCCTTCGGGGCCGATCGCCCCGTCCGCGTCGAGGAGTTGGGCGAGGCGCAGTTCGGCCTTGTGCGAGTGCGCGGGCAGCGGGCGCGCGCCGGGGTGTGCGTCCACCACCAGCAGATGCACCGTGTTCGATCCCACGTCGAGGACACCGAGTCTCATGTAGGGAACGCTACTGCCAGCGAGGCTCTGCTCCTCCTCCGCGTCTGTGCCGTGAGACGGCCTCGGCGTCATACTCTGGTCGCGTGCCAAAGACGAAAAAGGCGAAGAACGAGAACCGGGAAAAGCCGGAGAAGTCACCCAAGGGCGACAAGGCGGGCGCACCGGCCGGGAGTTCTTCGCGGGCGAAGTCATCGAAGGAGCCGGCGCCGGGGGGCGACGAGAAGGGTCTCGACTTCCCGCGCGCGTGGGTCGAGTTCCCGGACCCCGGGGACGACGAACAGATCTTCCGCTGCGACCTGACCTGGCTGACCTCCCGCTGGACCTGCGTCTTCGGCAGCGGCTGCCAGGGCATCCAGGCGGGCCGCGCGGACGACGGCTGCTGCACCCTGGGCGCCCACTTCTCCGACAAGGACGACGAGAAGCGCGTCGCCGGGCATGTGGCGCGGCTCACACCGGACATCTGGCAGCACCACGCCGAGGGGACGCGGGACGGCTGGGTCTCCGAGGACGACGAGGGGTCCCGTCAGACGCGCCCCTTCAACGGCTCCTGCATCTTCCAGAACCGTCCCGGCTTCTCCGGGGGCGCCGGCTGCTCGCTGCACATCCTGGCCCTCCGGGAGGGCCGTGAGCCTCTGGAGACCAAGCCGGACGTCTGCTGGCAGCTCCCGGTGCGCCGTACGTACGACTGGATCGACCGTCCCGACGACACGCGGATCCTCCAGGTCTCCATCGGCGAGTACGACCGGCGGGGCTGGGGCCCCGGCGGCCACGACCTGCACTGGTGGTGCACCTCGGCGACGTCCGCACATGGCGCGGGAGAGCCCGTGTACGTCTCGTACAGGCCCGAACTGACGGAACTGATGGGCAAGGCCGGGTACGACCGTCTCGTCGAGCTGTGCGAGGCACGCCTGGCCTCCCACCTCCCTCTGGTCGCCCCGCACCCGGCGGACCCGGCCCGCTGACCTCCGCTCCACCCGGCTCCCCCGTTCCGTCCGTCCCGCGCGCGTGCCGTCAAGCACCTCCAAGCGATTTCCCTGACGGCACCGCCCCACACCCGCCCCCGCCCCACATCCGCGTCAAATCGGGCGCAGGAGGGAGAGCATCGGGCGCACCGTCCGGGCGGAACGGGGGCTCACGACGCCGCGGGCGTGGGCTCCCCGCCGCCCTCCGACGGTGACGGCGAACCGGGCCCGGCGGACGACTCGCTCGGGGACGGTTCGGGGGAACCGGACGGCGGGGCGCTCGGGGTGGGGTCCGACGGCGACGGAGTGGCGCTCGGCGTGGGGGTCGGGTCGGACGACGGGGGCGGGGTGCCCGGGTCGCCGGGGGTGGGGCCGTGGCCGGAGATGGAGACGATCGCACCGGCCGGGGCGATCGCCACGCGCGCGTGCCACGCGCCCGAGGGCTCGCGGAGCGGGTCGACGTACACCTTCACGGTCAGCGACTCCCCGGGCTCCAGCGTGCCGGAGGCCCTGCTCAGGTAGAGCCACGCGGCCCCCGTGGTCGCGGACCAGCGGACGGGGCCGCCGTCGTGCGCGGCGGTCAGTGTGACGAGGGTCGTGTCGCCGTGGCTCGCGGCGGACACGCTCAGCCGCGCGGCCCCCTTCGTGTCCGCGCCCGTGACGCTGATGACCTCCATGGACACCGCGGGCCGCCC
>NZ_JBTYMC010000461.1:0-3816 GCF_054880855.1 Streptomyces sp. S6
GGGCGGCCTCGCGGACGGCGTTGGCGAGGGCTTCGAGGTCGTCACCGCTGGGCCGGGCCGGGGCGGAGGCGTCGAGGAGGCGGACGACCTCCCAGCCGCGCGGCGCGGTGAGGCGCTCGGAGTGCTCGGCGCACAGGTCGTAGCAGTGGGGTTCCGCGTAGGTCGCGAGGGGTCCGAGGACGGCCGTCGAGTCGGCGTAGACGTACGTCAGCGTCGCGACGGCGGGTCGGCCGCAGGCGGTGCGCGAACAGCGACGTACAGGGCTCACGACGTTGGACGGTACCGCACTCTTGAGCGGGCCGCGACGACTCTCCACCAGGTCACTCCACCGTGTCGTGCTGTGAAACCGCGCACATGCTGTTCCTGTCATACCCCGCTGACCTGCGTGAACACCAGTTTTCGGCCGGTGGTCGAGGAACGGAACCGGTCACGGGTCGGTGCAAACCCCACCAATAGCCATGAGATCGGCGGTCTCGGAGAGATGCCGAATCGAGCCCAACCTTGGCTGGAATGGTCATCCTGCGACATGGGGACGAGCGCGGTACGGCGGCCTGAGCGGGGACTACGCTTCAGTAGTGATGGAGAGCCCCGTACCGCCCCGTGCCGCAGGCCCCGGGCCCCGCCGCCGTGACCGCCACGGGCGGGGCATGCGCGGCCCGATCGCGCCGCCCCAGGTGCCGCTCGCCGCGAGCCGTGCCGAGCAGTTCGCCGATCTCGTGCAGGACTCGGTGGAGCGGCTTGAGCGGCGCTGGCCGCAGCTCGCGGACATCGACTTCATGGTCCTGGAGGTACCCCAACTGGACGGCCCCGGCGGTCCGTGGAACGACGAGGCGGTGCCGCTCGGCGGGGTCGCCCCGGCGGCGGGGGCCCGCCGCGCGCGGGTCGTCGTCTACCGGCGGCCGGTGGAGATCCGGACGAAGGGGCGCGACGAACGCGCCGCCCTCGTCCACGAGATCGTCGTCGAGCAGGTCGCCGAACTGCTGGGCCTCACGCCGGAGACGGTCGACCCGCGGTACGGCGAGGACTGACCCCCTCAGCACACACCCTCAGCGCACGTCGAGCGGGTCGAGGACGCCCGGGACGGGGCCGTCGACCCGGTCGCCGAGGATCGTGTCGATGACGTCGACGGTCTGCTCCCAGCCGGTGACGGCGATGCTGGGGACGCCCATCGCGCGGACGGGGTAGTCGTTGCCGCCCTCGTCGAGGCGGTCGCCGACGAACAGGACGTCCTCCTTGGGGAGTTCGAGGAACTCCAGGAGGCGCTGCATGCCGTACGCCTTGTCGATGCCCTTCTTCGTGACGTCGATGGACGTCGAGCCGCCGCTGCGGACCTCAAGGCCGGGCAGGCGGGCGGAGGCGTACTCCCACAGGGCGCGGCGGCGGGAGCCGTCCGGGTCCCAGGCGGCCTTCTCCTGGTGGGGGGCCTGCTGGCCGAGCGCGGAGAAGGTGACCTGACTGCCTCGGTCCTCGATGATGTCGCCCCAGGTCTTTTCCGCCCACAGGCCGAGCGACTTGGCGCCTTCGGTGAGGACCTCGATGATCTGCGCCTTCTCGTCCTCGGCGAGGTTCTCGCAGTAGACGTCCTGCCAGGCGCCGTCCTCCCAGCGGAGGTAGCGCGTGCCGCAGGTCGGCATCAGGTGCAGCCGGGTGGCGAGTTCAGGGGTGAGCGGCAGTTCCTCCAGCACCTGGGCCTGGAACTGCTCGTAGCGGCCGCCGGAGATGATGCAGACGGGCTTCTCGGCGAGCAGGCGCAGCAGGCGCTCCGTCATACGCGGGGCGATCTTCGATTTGGAGAGGGCGAGCGTGTCGTCCAGGTCGAACACGACGATGCGAGCCGACGGTGCCAATGCGAGGTCCTTTTCCTTGTGCTGCCTGCGGGGCCGCGCTTTTTGCCCGGAATCCGTATCCTCCGTAAATCGGAAGAAGGCGTCAAGGCGGGTCCGCACGGGCCCCCGCGGCGTGGTCAGTTGAGGATCGAGAGGTCCTGCGTGCTGTCCGGGACGGCCACCGTGCCCCGGTCGTCGGGGAGGGTCTGGGTGGTGAATCCCGGGGTGTCCTCGTCGGTGGAGACGAGGGTGCGGGAGGCGTAGACGGGCCCTCCGGAGAGGGTCTCGACGGTCAGCGCGTACGTGCCCTTGAGGCCGGCCGGGACCGGGAGGGCGACGTCCTGGGTGGTGCCCGCCTTGATCGTGTACGTCTTGGAGGCGGCCGTGCCTCCTTCGGTGCCCGCCGACGCGGTGACCTTGACCTGGGCGCCGGCTTTGGGCGCGGTGATCGACAGGGTCGTCCCCTTGGCGGTGTTGCCGAGGACGGACGCGCGCGTGCCGACGGGGGCGGTGGCCGGGATGAACGACGTCTCCTGGCTGTTGCCCTTGCCGCGCGTGACGCGGACGGCCGCGACGAACGGGGTGGAGACGTCCCCCGGGGACAGGATCAGCGAACCGGCCTCCCCGCGCGTGACGTCGCCGAGGTCGGCGGAGGCGGTGCTGCCGGCCTTGATGTGGAGCGACTCGTGCCCGGCGGGCGTGATGAGGCCGTTGGTGGAGGCGAGCTGGATCTTCACGTCGGCGTCGGAGTCGTCCGGGGTGAAGGCGACGAGGCGGACGGCCGTGGCGTCCTTGGGGATGCCGGGGATGACCAGCGTGTTCGCCGGGTCGGTGGAGGCGGTGAGCCAGTCGCCGCCGAGTTTGTCGTCGAGGGCCTGGACGGCGGCGCCGACGCGTCCGCTGCGGACGTTCACGTGGAGGGTGACGTCGTCGAGCTTCTCGGTCGTCAGCGTCGACAGGAGGATCGGCTCGCTGGAGTGGGCGGGGACGGTGATGCCGTCGCCCACGGAGGACTCCAGGGTGCCTTCGGGGCCGTACAGCTCGACGTCGACGACGGCCGCCGCGTCGTCCGGGTTGGTGAGGTGGAGATAGTCGGTGCGGTCGGCGGCGGTGCTGGTGCCGGGGAACCAGAACTCGGTGTCCGGGGGGCCGCAGGTGACGCCGAGGAGGCCTCGGCCGGTGCCGGCGGCGACGCCGGTGGTGGCCTGGAGGGTCCAGCCCGGCGCGTACTTGCCCTCGGCGGTGCCGGTCAGGGCGGGCGCGCTGCCGCCGGTGACCTCGCCGGTGACGGGCTTGCCGGGGGCGCCGGGGGTGAGGGGGGTCTTGCCGGCCGGTTTCGGCTTGCCCTTCTGCGGCTTCTGCGGGGCGCTCGCGGCGCCCGCGGCCTCCGTGACGCCCGCGAGCGTCGCCTTGCCGTCGCCGCCAGTGCCTTCGGTGACCGGGGTGAAGGACGTGTACTGCGTGTCGGCGAGGTCGGAGGTGCTGGGCGCCGGGCAGACCAGGGCGGTGCGCTCGACGGGCAGCCGGGACGCCGCTGTGGCCGCGCCGGTGCCGGCCTGCGCGGGTTCCTGGACGACGGCGAAGGCGGTGACGGCGGCGAGCGCGGCCGTCCCGGCGATCAGGGACACGGTGGTGCGTTTCACTGCTGGCTCCCGTCGGGGCGCTGGTACGGCTGCTGCGCCTGGTCGTAGCCCTGCTGGTAGGAGGGGTCGTAGGGCTGCTGGTTGCCGTAGCCCTGGTCGTACGGCTGCTGCTGTTGCTGCTGCTGGCCGTCGTAGCCGTAGGGGTCGTACTGGCCCGCCTGGTACGGGTCGTACTGGGCGCCGTTCTGGTCGTAGCCCTGGGCGGGGTACTGGTACTGCTCGGCGCCCGCGTACTCGGGGGTGTCCCACTCGCCGTACGGCTGCTGCTGCGGGACGGCCGCCGGGGGTGCCTCGGGGTGCGGGCCGTCCGCGTCCGGGGTCTCCTCGGCCTCCGCGCGGTCGCGCAG
>NZ_JBTYMC010000462.1:0-3813 GCF_054880855.1 Streptomyces sp. S6
GAGCGGCGGGCGGTGGTCCGCCGGGGAGACGGGGAGCGGGGGCGCGGCGGGGCCGGGGAGGAGACCGGCTCGGCGGCGGAGGGTTTCCGTGGCGGCGGCGTCCAGGAGATTCGCGGGGGCTGTCTTGGGCGGGGTCGGTGAACCCCGGGTGCCTGTGTGCTCGGCGTGTCCCTCCTCCCGGGTGCGTGACGCGGGGAGGGGACGTCGGTCGGTGCCCAGGAGCGCCGTGGAGACCAGGTCGTCCCAGAGAGCCGGTGATGAGGTGTCGTTCATGGCCTGTCCGCCCTTTCCGTTTCGGTCCGTTGTCAGGGGATCGCTTCGTACAGGCCGATCGGTTCACCCCGAACGGGTGACCATGCCGTCAGCGGGTTGAAGCCGCGGTGCCCGCACTCCCCGAAGACCCTGACGGGGGCGCCGCCCGAGAGGGCGATCAGCCGCCAGAGACCGGAGCGGGAGAGGGCGGCCGGGGTGAGGGGGAGGGCCGTCTTGCCTTCCACGTCGGTCAGTTGCCAGCCGTCCCCGACGGGGGTCGGTACGACGTCGGCCAGCGTCACCGGGACGGACTCCAGCCACGGGTCGGCCTGGAGCGCGGTGCCGTAGCGGGCGGTGGCCTCGGCCGGGGTGATACCGGGTGGGCGTACCGATGTCGGGGTCGGGGCGGTGGGGCGTTCACCCAGGGCGACTCGGGGGCCGGCCGGGTAGGGCGTGACCTCCGCGCGCACGCAGAGGCCGACCGGGAGGGCGAGTTCGGGGGCGCGACCGGCGGGGCCGTAGGACAGCACGAGGGCCGTGCGGGCGGTCGTCGTGCCGTGGAGCCAGATGCGACGGGTCGTCAGCCTGCCGTCGGACGTGTCGTACTGGGCCAGGACCAGCCAGTCGTCCCGGACCGGTGGGCCGGTCGGGGCGGCGGGCAGGCCGATGCGGGTGCGGACCACCACGGCCAGGTCTCCGGGGAGGTCGGCGCGGTGGAGCCAGGCGCGGGTCAGCAGGTGCAGGAGGGCGCACTCCTCCAGAAGACGCGACGGCCAGCCGGGGCCCGACGCCGGTATCGCACCCAACTCGCGCACGCGCGCGGCGAGTCCGGGAGCCTGCGCGTCCACCATGCGGGCCGCCGTCTCCTCCCACAGCCCGTACCCCTCCCGCTCCACCGACGCCAGCCCCGACCGCACCAGATCACCCAGCCGCTGCTCCAACTCCACGACCCCTGCCGTGATCCGCCCGGCCCGCCGCTCCGCCCGCCGCCGAGCCGCCTCGGGATCGACGAGCGCCCCCGCCCCCTCCTCCTGCGGGCAGCCCGCGCCCGACTCCCCCTCCGCCTCGGCGAGTTCGCTCCCCACTCCGCGCGACGCGTCGTCAGACGCCGGTGACAGCACCTCGTCCACGTTGCGGCACACCCCCTGCTGAGTCATGACATCGAAGGTAGAACCCGCCACTGACAATCGCCCTCGAAAGCACGTTTGTGCAGGTCAGAGCGATTGTCAGTGGGGTGGTGCAAGGTGGGAGCAGCTTCGGGAAACGCCGAGCTGAAGGGGGCCCGAGCCATGTCTTTCACCGCTGGACCGACGTCCGCCGAACCGACTCAGAACACCGAAGTGACCCCCGTGCTGCGACCGCACGCGGAGATCGCCTTCGCGTCCGAACTCGCCGCGCTCGCCGCGCAGGACGACCGCCCGCGCCCGACGAACTGGAAGCTGTCGCCCTGGGCGGTGGCGACGTACCTGCTGGGCGGCACCCTGCCCGACGGCTCGGTGATCTCCCCGAAGTACGTCGGCCCGCGCCGGATCGTGGAGGTCGCCGTCTCCACGCTGGCGACGGACCGCGCCCTCCTCCTGCTGGGCGTCCCCGGCACCGCCAAGACGTGGGTGTCGGAGCACCTCGCGGCGGCCGTCAGCGGCGACTCCACGCTCCTCGTGCAGGGCACGGCGGGGACCCCGGAGGAGGCGATCCGCTACGGCTGGAACTACGCGCAGCTCCTCGCGCACGGCCCGAGCCGCGCCGCCCTCGTCCCGAGCCCGGTGCTGCGGGCGATGACCGAAGGGATGACGGCCCGCGTCGAGGAGTTGACGCGCATCCCGGCGGACGTCCAGGACTCGCTGATCACGATCCTCTCCGAGAAGACCCTCCCCGTCCCGGAGCTCGGCCAGGAGGTGCAGGCCGTCCACGGGTTCAACGTCATCGCCACGGCCAACGACCGCGACCGCGGGGTCAACGAACTGTCCAGCGCGCTGCGCCGCCGGTTCAACACCGTCGTGCTGCCGCTCCCGGAGAGCGCCGAGGCGGAGGTCGACATCGTCTCCCGGCGCGTCGAGCAGATCGGCCGCTCCCTGGACCTCCCGTCCGTACCGGACGGCATCACCGAGATACGGCGGGTCGTCACGGTCTTCCGGGAACTGCGCGACGGCGTCACGGCCGACGGCCGCACGAAACTCAAGTCGCCCAGCGGCACGCTCTCCACGGCGGAGGCCATCTCGGTCGTCACGAACGGGCTCGCGCTCGCCGCCCACTTCGGAGACGGCGTGCTGCGCCCGGCCGACGTCGCCGCCGGCATCCTCGGCGCGGTCGTCCGCGACCCGGCGTCCGACCGGGGCGTGTGGCAGGAGTACCTGGAGGCGGTCGTCCGCGAGCGCGAGGGGTGGACGGACTTCTACCGCGCCTGCCGGGAGGTGAACGCATGACCGGCGGCACCGCGCGGCTGCTGGGGATCCGGCACCACGGACCGGGTTCGGCCCGAGCCGTCCGCAGGGCGCTCGACGAGACACGCCCCCGGGCCGTACTGATCGAAGGGCCCGCCGACGCGGACGCGCTGCTGCCGCTCGCCGCCCACGCGCGGATGCGCGCGCCGGTCGCCCTGCTGGCCCACGTCGTGGACGAACCGGGGAGGTCCGCGTTCTGGCCCTTCGCCGAGTTCTCCCCCGAATGGGTGGCGCTGACCTGGGCGCTGACGCACGGCGCCCAGGCCCGCTTCATCGACCTCCCCGCCACGCACACGCTCGCCCTGCCCCCGCAGGCCGGCCCCGCCGCCGTCCGCGTCGACCCCCTGCGCGCCCTCGCCGAGGCCGCCGGGTACGACGACCCGGAGCGCTGGTGGGAGGACGTGATCGAACACCGGGAGACGGGCGACCCGTTCACGGCCGTCGAGGAGGCCATGGGCGCGGTCCGCGAGGCGTACGACGACGAGGAGGGCGGGCGCGAAGCCGTCCGGGAAGCCCACATGCGGCTCCGGCTGCGGGCGGCCGTCAAGGAGTTCGGGGCGGACGGTGTCGCCGTCGTCTGCGGGGCGTGGCACGTTCCCGCGCTGCGCCGCCGTACGGCCGTCGCCGCCGACCGGGCGCTCCTGAAAGGGCTGCCGAAGGCCAAGGCCGAGCTGACCTGGGTGCCGTGGACGTACCGCAGGCTCGCGCGCGCCGGAGGGTACGGCGCGGGGATCGAGTCGCCCGGCTGGTACGGGCACCTGTTCGGTGCGCCGGACCGGCCCGTCGAGCGGTGGATGACGAAGGTGGCACGGCTGCTCAGGGAGGAGGACCGGGTCGTCTCCCCGGCGCACGTCATCGAGGCCGTACGCCTCGCCGAGACGCTCGCCGCGGTCCGGGGGCGACCGCTGGCGGGCCTCGGGGAGGCGACCGACGCGGTGCGGGCGGTGCTCTGCGACGGGTCGGACGTACCGCTGGCGCTCGTGTGGGACCGGCTCGTCGTCGGGGACGTCATGGGGGAGGTCCCGGACGAGGCGCCCGCCGTGCCGCTGCGCCGGGACCTGGAGCGCGAACAGCGCCGGCTGCGGCTGCGCCCCGAGGCGGCCGAGCGGGAGATCGGCCT
>NZ_JBTYMC010000463.1:0-3798 GCF_054880855.1 Streptomyces sp. S6
GGGACGGCGATCAGCCAGGTGCCCGGCAGGACGGCGGGCGCGGCCGGGACGGTGAGGGGGTGCCAGTCGACGGCGTAGCGCCAGGCGTCCACGGTGCCGCGTTCACGCCGGGTGCGCCGCCAGTCGGCGAGGGCGGGCAGGACGGCGGTCAGGGCGTCGCCGTCGGGCAGGTCGAGGACCTTGGCGAGCGTGCCGGTGTCCTGGGCCTCGACCGCGCGCCAGAAGTCGTCGTGCTCCGGGTCGGTGGAGCCGGTGCCCGGGGGCGGGGTCTGCGGCCAGACGCGGGTGTGCTGGAAGGCGTAGGTCGGCAGGGCGACATGGTGGCCGGGGGTCTCGGGGCAGGCCGGGGTCCAGTCGACGGGGACGCCTCCGACGCAGAGTTCGGCGAGGGAGGCCAGCATCCGGGCCGCTCCGCCCTCGTCGCGGCGCAGGGTGCCGGTGACCAGGGCCTCGACGTCGGCACGCTCGGCGGTCTCGGTGAGGGGGGCGGTCAGCACCGGGTGCGGGCTGATCTCGACGAAGACGTGGTGCCCGGCGTCGAGAAGTCCGGTGACGGTCGGTTCGAGGCGGACGGTGGAGCGCAGGTTGCGGTACCAGTACCCGGCGTCCAGTCCGGCCGTGTCGAAGAGTCCGGCCTCGACCGTGGAGTGGAACGGCACCGCGGAGGTGGTGGGCGTGATGCCGTCCAGCGCGGAGACGACCGCGCCCTGGATCTCCTCGACGTGCGCGGAGTGGGACGCGTAGTCCACGTCCACCCGGCGGGCCCGGTCACCGCGCGCGGTGACCTCGGCGAGCACCTCCTCCGTATCGGCGGGGGCGCCCGCGACGACCACTGAGGAGGGCCCGTTGATCGCGGCGATGTCGACGCGGCCGTCGGCGACGGCGGTCAGGCTGCGGGTGTCGGCGGCGGACAGTTGGACGGAGACCATGGCGCCCTTGCCGGAGAGCGCGAGGATCGCGCGGGAGCGCAGGGCCACCACGCGGGCGCCGTCCTCCAGGGTCAGGGCCCCGGCGACGACGGCCGCCGCGATCTCGCCCTGGGAGTGCCCGACCACGGCGGCGGGTTCGACGCCGTAGGAGCGCCAGACCTCGGCGAGGGAGACCATCACGGCCCACAGGACGGGCTGGACGACGTCCACGCGATCGAGGTCGCCTTGCAGGGCGTCTTCGAGCGACCAGTCGACATGCGCCGAGAGGGCCTGCGCGCACTGCGCCATCCGCGCGGCGAACACCTCTGAGGAGTCGAGGAGTTCACGGGCCATGCCGGACCACTGGGAGCCCTGGCCGGGGAACACGAACACCGGTCCGCGTCCGATGGGCTGGGCGGTGCCCGTGGTGACGGTCGGGGCGGTGGCGGTGCCGTCGGCCAGGGCGCGGACGGCGTTGAGGAGTTCGGCGCGGTCGTGGCCGAGGGCGACGGCCCGGTGTTCGAAGAGGGTGCGGCTCGTCAGGAGGGCGCGGGCGACGTCGGTGGCGGTCTGTGGGTGTGCGGTGAGGTGGTCGGCGAGGCGGGCGGCCTGGGCGCGGAGGGCTTCGGGGGTGCGGGCGGACAGGAGCCAGGGGCGCGGGGCCGGGGCCTCGTCCGGGGTGGGGGTGAGAGGCGTCTCGGGGGCCTGTTCGAGGATGACGTGGGCGTTGGTGCCGCTCATGCCGAACGAGGAGACGCCCGCCCGGCGCGGCCGTCCCCTCTCCGGCCAGGGCTGGTTGCCGTCCAGCAGCGTGACGGCGCCCGCGCTCCAGTCGACCTGCCGGGTGGGCCGCTCGGCGTGCAGGGTGCGCGGCAGGACGCCGGCGCGCAGGGCGAGGACGCTCTTGATGACGCCGCCGACCCCGGCCGCCGCCATGGTGTGTCCGATGTTGGACTTCAACGAGCCCAGGTACAGCGGGTGTTCGCGGTCCTGCCCGTAGGTCGCGAGGAGGGCCTGCGCCTCGATCGGGTCGCCGAGCTTCGTGCCGGTGCCGTGCGCCTCGACCAGATCGACGTCCGAAGCGGCGAGCCCCGCGTTGGCGAGGGCCTGCCGGATGACGCGCTGCTGGGCGGGTCCGCTGGGTGCGGTGAGCCCGTTGGAGGCGCCGTCCTGGTTGATCGCGGAGCCCCGGACGACGGCCAGCACCGGGTGCCCGTTGCGGCGGGCGTCGGAGAGCCGTTCGACGACGAGGACGCCGACCCCTTCGCTCCAGCCGGTGCCGTCGGCGTCGTCGGAGAACGCCTTGCAGCGGCCGTCGGAGGCGAGGCCCCCTTGCCGGGCGAACTCCAGGAACCCGCCGAGGGTGTTCATGACGGTGACGCCACCGGCGAGCGCGAGATCGCACTCCCCCGCGCGCAGCGCCTGTCCGGCGAGGTGCAGGGCGACCAGCGACGACGAGCAGGCGGTGTCGACGGATACGGCGGGACCCTCCAGGCCGAGGAGGTAGGAGACGCGGCCGGAGAGGACGCTCCCGGCCGTGCCGGTCATGACGTGGCCCTCGGTCTCGGGGGACGCGGCCAGCACTCCGGCGTAGTCGGAGCCGGCCGTGCCCGCGAAGACACCGGTCCGGGAGCCGCGCAGCCGGGCCGGGTCCAGGCCGGCGCTCTCCAGGGCCTCCCAGGCGGTCTCCAGGAGCTGGCGCTGCTGCGGGTCCATGGCGAGCGCTTCGCGCGGCGAGATCCCGAAGAACCCGGCGTCGAAGGAGGCCGCGTCGTGCAGGAATCCGCCCGCCGTCGGGGCGCTCGCGTCGATGCGGCGCAGCGCGGCCGTGTCCCAGCCCCGGTCGCGCGGGAAGGGCGTGATCCCGTCGACGCCGTCGGTGACCAGCCGCCACAGCGACTCGGGCCCGGTGACCCCGCCGGGGAAGCGGCAGGCCATGCCGACGACGGCGAGGGGTTCGTCGAGCAGCGTGGCACGGGTGACGGCCGCCGTCTCGGTGTCGCCGTTGAGGAAGGCGACGACGGCTTCCGGGGTGGGGTGGTCGAAGACCAGCGTGGCGGGCAGGGCGCGGCCGGTCTCCTCGGCGAGGAGGTCGCGGAAGCGGACGGCGGACAGGGAGTCGAAGCCGAGGTCGGAGAAGGAGTGGTCGGTGGGGACGGCGTCGGCGCTCGCGTGTCCGAGGACGGCGGCTGCGGCGCCGCGCACCAGGTCGAGACCGGCTGCTTGGCCGGGTGTGGCTGCGATGGCGAGGAGCGGGGCGGCGGGCAGGAGGCTCGTGGTGCCCGGGGTGGCGGGGAGCCAGTAGCGCTCGCGCTGGAAGGGGTAGGTGGGCAGGGCGGCCGTCAGGAGCGGGTCGGTGGCGGTGCCGAGGACGGCGGTCCAGTCGACGGGGACGCCCCGGGTGTGGAGGTCGGCGAGGGCCGTGAGCAGCGCGGTCGGTTCGGCGTGGTCGCGGGGCAGCGCGGGCACACAGACCGGGCCGCCCTCGGCCTCGGAGAAGCAGTCCCGGGCCAGGACGCTGAGCGCGCCGCCGGGTCCGATCTCCAGGCAGGCGGTGACCCCCTCGGCGGCCAGCGCACGCACCCCGTCGTGGAAGCGGACGGCGTCCCGAACATGCCGCACCCAGTACTCGGCGCCCTCCAGCTCCGCCCCGGCGAGCTGTCCGGTGACGTTGGAGACGACGGGGATGCGCGGGGCACGGTAGCTGAGGCCCTCGGCGACCCGGCGGAACTCCGCGAGCATCGGTTCCATCAGCGGCGAGTGGAAGGCGTGGCTGACCTTGAGGCGGCGCACCCGCACCGCGCGTTCCGCGCACAGGGCGGCGGTCGCGTCCACGGCGGTCGCGGGGCCCGAAAGGACGGTGGCGCGCGGCCCGTTGACGGCGGCGACG
>NZ_JBTYMC010000464.1:0-3790 GCF_054880855.1 Streptomyces sp. S6
CGGCCCGCTCCCGGTGAGCGGGTGGACGCTCGCCGAGGACGTCGTCCGGCTCGCCGCCGAGAGCCCGTCGGTCCCCGGGGCGGTCGAGCGTCTCGCGGCGGGTTCGGGGCGTGAGCGCGACGGTCTCGGCCTCGCCGTGCACGCGTGGCGGGAGGGCGGGGCGGTCGCGCTGGCGGTTCTGGAGGAGGAGTGGACTCCGGAGGGCGAGGTGGCTGCACGCGCGTGTGCGGCTCTGGAAGCGGCCTGGGATCCCGGCGAGCGCCCCGCGCTCCGGCCGCACGCCAACCGGTGGACCGAGACCAGGGCGTCCACGCAGATACGGCTGGACCGGGAGGGCCGTTGGTGGCCCTACCACAGCGAGGACGGCCACTGGGCCCCCGCCGGCGGACCGTCCCCGGACCCGGCGGCAGCTCTGGCCGCGGCGTCCGGGGACGAGGCGGATCTCCTGTGACGGAGGCTCCCGCGCGGCGCCACGAACGCGTGTGCGCCCCACCACCCGCAAAAACACTGGCATGCGCCTGCGCGCGGGAGACCTGGATCCAGTACCGCGCAGCTTCAGGGCAGCAGCGACTCCAGGTCGCTCGGAATCAGCCCGCTCGGGATGAGCCCGCTCGGAATCGCCGTCGGCAGGCGCGTGGGGAGCCGTGTGGGCAGCCGCGTCGGGAGGACGCCCGAGGGGAGGAGCTCTGTGGGAAGGCTGCTGGGCAGTCGGCCGGAGGGCTCCGAGGTCGTCGCGGCGGTCGGTGACTTCTTGTCGTCCGCGTCGCCGCCCCCTCGGGTCGTCAGGACGACGATCAGGACCACCGCCACGCCGAGCAGTGCGGCCAGGGCGGCGAACAGGGGTGTACGGCGTTGGGGGCGGGACGGGAGGGACCGGTCGTCGCCGGGCGGCGGGGGTCCGAAACCGCCGCCGGAGGGCGGGTGCGGGGGCATGGGCGGAGTGGCCATGGCATCCACCCTGACGCCGCCCGGAGCCAACGGCGAGCCCCGCGCGGGAGCTTGGTACCGGCTCATGCCGAGGAGGACATGATTCCGGCGTATCGGTGACGATGCCTTGTGAGGGGGGACGTGATGGTCGCGGGGGACCTGAACTCCCACGCGCGCGCACCCGCCCGGCCGGGACAACCCTCACCCCGGCCGCCCTGGACACCGGCAGGCACGCGCGCGTGGAGGGTGATCAGCCGCGGGCGCCGAGGAGGTGGTCCATGGCGAGCTGGTCGAGGCGCTCGAAGGCCATGCCGCGTGCGGCGGCGGCCTCGGCGTCGAAGTCCTCGAAGGCGGTGCGGTCGGCGAGGAGCGCGGCGAGGCCGTCGGCGGCGGTCTGCTGGGCCAGCTCGTCGAGGCGGGACGCGCGCAGCGCCTCCTGGACCTCCGGGTCGGCGCGGAAGGCGAGCGCGCGCTCCTTGAGGATCAGGTAGTTGCGCATGCAGCCGGCCGCGGACGCCCAGACGCCGTCGAAGTCCTCGGTGCGCGGGGGCTTGAAGTCGAAGTGCTTGGGACCGGCGTACCCGGCGCTCTCCAACAGGTCGACCAGCCAGAACGCGGAGCGCAGGTCACCGGCGCCGAAGCGGAGGTCCTGGTCGTACTTGATGCCGGACTGGCCGTTGAGGTCGATGTGGAACAGCTTGCCCGCCCACAGCGCCTGCGCGATGCCGTGCGGGAAGTTGAGGCCGGCCATCTGCTCGTGGCCCACCTCGGGGTTCACGCCGTACAGCTCGGGCCGCTCCAGGCGCTCGATGAACGCGAGGGCGTGGCCGACGGTCGGCAGGAGGATGTCGCCGCGGGGCTCGTTCGGCTTGGGCTCGATCGCGAACTTCAGGTCGTAGCCCTGGGAGGTGACGTACTCGCCGAGGAGGTCGAACGCCTCCTTCATCCGGTCGAGGGCGACGCGGACGTCCTTGGCGGCGCCGGACTCGGCACCCTCACGGCCGCCCCAGGCGACGTACGTCTCGGCGCCCAGCTCGACGGCGAGATCGATGTTGCGGATCGTCTTGCGCAGCGCGTAGCGGCGGACGTCGCGGTCGTTCGCGGTGAACGCGCCGTCCTTGAAGACGGGGTGGGTGAAGAGGTTGGTGGTGGCCATCGGCACCTTCATGCCGGTGGTGTCGAGGGCCTCGCGGAAGCGCTTGATGTGGCCCTCGCGCTCGCTGTCGGAGGACCCGAAGGGGATCAGGTCGTCGTCGTGGAAGGTGACGCCGTGGGCGCCCAGTTCCGACAGGCGCTGAACGGTCTCGACCGGGTCGAGCGCCCCGCGCGTGGCGTCGCCGAAGGGGTCCCGTCCCTGCCAGCCGACGGTCCACAGGCCGAAGGTGAACCTGTCCTCGGGGGTGGGCTGGTAGCTCATACTGCGGCTCCTTGCTGCGGATCGGCGCCACGTACGACTATTTCGTCATGGCCGTTTACAAATTAGTATGCGGACGCACCTCTGGGAAGACCGTTCTCCCCGAGCCGTAAAAAATCACAGAGCCGCGAACTATGAGGGAGAGCCCGATGTCAGCAGCCGAAGGTCCGCTCGTCGTCGGCGTGGACTCGTCCACCCAGTCGACCAAGGCGCTCGTCGTCGACGTGGCGACCGGCGAGGTCGTCGCGAGCGGCCAGGCCCCGCACACGGTGTCCTCGGGGGCCGGGCGGGAGAGCGACCCGCGCCAGTGGTGGGAGGCGCTCGGGGAGGCGCTCAGGCAGTGCGGCGACGCCGCGCGGGAGGCCGCGGCGGTGGCGGGCGGCGGCCAGCAGCACGGTCTGGTGACGCTGGACGCCGACGGCGAGCCCGTCCGCCCCGCCCTGCTGTGGAACGACGTCCGCTCCGCCCCGCAGGCACGCCGGCTCACCGAGGAGCTGGGCGGCGCGGAGTTCTGGGCGGAGCGCACCGGTTCGGTCCCGGCGGCGTCGTTCACGGTCACCAAGTGGGCGTGGCTCGCGGAGAACGAGCCGGAGGCGCTGCGCGCGGTGAAGGCCGTCCGGCTGCCGCACGACTACCTCACCGGACGGCTGACCGGCGAGGGCACCACGGACCGCGGGGACGCCTCCGGGACGGGTTGGTGGGCCTCGGGGACGGAAGGCTACGACGAGGAGATCCTCGCCCGCGTCGGCCTCGACCCGGCGCTCCTGCCGCGTGTGGTGCGCCCCGGCGAGGTCGCGGGCACCGTCCGTGACGGGCACGGGCTGCCGTTCGCCAAGGGCACCCTCGTCGCGGCCGGTACCGGTGACAACGCGGCGGCGGCCCTCGGCCTCGGACTGCGTCCCGGGGCGCCCGTCCTGAGCCTCGGCACCTCCGGGACCGTCTACGCGGTGTCGAAGCGGCGCCCAGCCGACCCGACCGGCACGGTCGCCGGTTTCGCCGACGCGCACGGCGACTGGCTCCCCCTCGCCTGCACCCTGAACTGCACGCTCGCCGTCGACAAGGTCGCCGCCCTGCTGGGCCTGGACCGTGAGGCCGTGGAGCCCTCCACCGGCGTCACCCTCCTGCCCTACCTGGACGGCGAGCGCACCCCGAACCTCCCGAACGCCTCCGGCATCCTGCACGGCCTGCGCCACGACACCACCGCCGGCCAGCTCCTCCAGGCCGCCTACGACGGCGCCGTGCACTCGCTGCTGGGCGCACTGGACCTCGTCCTCGACAAGGACGCGGACCGCTCCGCGCCGCTCCTGCTGATCGGCGGGGGTGCCCGGGGCCGCGCCTGGCAGGAGACCGTGCGGCGCCTGTCCGGACGTCCCGTCCAGGTCCCGGAGGCCAAGGAGCTCGTCGCTCTCGGCGCCGCCGCGCAGGCCGCCGGCCTCCTCACCGGCGAGG
>NZ_JBTYMC010000465.1:0-3762 GCF_054880855.1 Streptomyces sp. S6
CGGGCCGACGGCGCGACGGCGGGCCGGGCCGCGCCGTCGGCGAGGGCGATCAACTCGCGGACGGTGAGGGCGGATCCGGTCAGCGTGACACCCCGGGTGTCCGCGCCGTACGCGGGCACCCGGGGCCGGTCGGTGGTGTCCAATCGGGTCAGCTCAGGCCGACCGTCTTCAGCCACGCCTTCGCGACGTCCAGCGGGTCCTTGTTCTCCAGCTGGACCTGCGCGTCGAGGTCACGCAGGGTCTTCGTGTCGAGCTTCGCGGAGACCGCGTCGAGGGCGGCCACGCCCTCTGTGGAGAGCGCGCTCTTGTAGACGAGCGGGGTCACGTTCGCGAACCCGAAGAGGTTCTTCGGGTCCTGGAGAACGATGAACTTCTCCTTGGTGATGTTCGGGTCGGTCGTGAAGATGTCCGCCGCCTGCACGGTGTTCTTCTTCAGCGCCGCCACCGTGAGCGGCCCGCCCGCGTCAAGTGCCTTGAAGGACTTGAACTTCAGCCCGTACTCCGAGTCGAGGCCGAGCATGCCCTGATGGCGCGTCTGGAACTCGGGCGAGCCGCCGGCGACCAGGTCGGGGGCGGCGTTCTTGAGGTCCGCGAGCGTGGACGCGGCCGTCAGGTTGTACTGCTTCGCGGTCTCCGCGTTGATCGTGACGGAGTCCTTGTCCTCGGCCGGGGAGGAGTTCAGCAGCGTCAGCTTCGAGTCGACCTTGGCCTTGGCCGCCGCGTTCACCGTCTCCAGCGAGGTCTGCGGCGCCTTGGAGTCGAGGTAGGCGAGCAGCGAGCCGTTGTACTCGGGCAGAACGTGGATGGAACCGTTCTTGAGGAGGCCGTAAGTCGTCTCCCGGCTGCCGATGTTGGGCTTGTAGGTGACCTTGATGCCCTTGGCCTTGAGCGCCTCGCCGTAGATGTCGGCGAGGAGGGTGCTCTCGGCGAAGTTGTTCGACCCCACGACGACCGACTTGCCGTCGGACCCGCCCCCGTCCAGGGGGTTGCCGCCGGAGTCGTCGGAGCTGCAGCCCGCCAGCAGGACCGTCGCCGCGGCGAATACGGCCGTGGCCGCGCCGGGGTTGCGAAGAAGGGTTCTGCGGGGGTGCTCGGTAGAAGTCACGTTTCCTGTTTCCGACTTGGGGGAGTGGCGGCGATGTGGAGCGATGCGCTGCGCCGGGAGGTCCCTCGATCCAATCCAGCGTCTTCTCGGGCAGTCAAGAGGAGTTGTGTAAACGATTCGCTTCGATTCTCGACAACTCCGCCTGCCGTTCCGCTTCATACGTGTTTCTCGGGTGGCTGGTTGTGTACGGCGTCGCTTCGTAATGGATTCTTGACCCAGGGCGATGTGCCTGTCGCTTCACGGAAGCGATAGCCTCGCCGCAGTCGGATCCGATCACTCACCGGTACGAATCGGTCGCCGACTCGATCGGAGCCAGACAGAGCCGGAGACCGATCAGAACCGGCCATCCGTGTGCGTCGCGCGCGGTGCCCCACATATCCGCGACGAAGGAGGCCCGGTGTCCACGAAAGAGGTGGACTCGACCGCCAGGCCGGCACCCGCGCCCGGCCGTCGGGGGCTGCGGGCCCTCGCCGACCGGTGGCCCTTCCAGCGCAAGCTGAACGTCCTCGTGGGCGTGCCGCTCGCGGTGATCGCGGTCCTGCTGACGTACGTCATCGCGGACCTGGTCCAGGAGTCGCAGCGCGCCGAGGAGGCCGCGCGGCTGGTGCGCGACAGCGCCCAGGTCGCCCAGTTGGTCTCGCTGGTGGAGGCGGAGCACCAGCAGGCGATCCTGTTGTCGGTGCGTCACGAGGCGTCCTTCGACGGCGGTACCCCTTCGACCGACCCCTACCGGGTGGCCCAGGTCAAGGTCGACGACCAGGTGACGAAGGTGCGCGACTCCTTCGGCGACCGGCTCGCGGCGGGCGAGGCGCAGGCGCTGCGCGAGGTCGAGGGCCTGTCGGGCCTGCGGGCGACGATCGAGCAGGGCTATCTGCCCGCCGACAACATCGACCCGGCGTACACCGGCGCCGCCCGGGGTCTCATCGACGGCCTCGGTCTGGACCGCAACTCGGCGCTGTCGACGACGTTCACCGGCAACCTGCTGGACTCCCTGCTGCGCGCGGACGCCGCGCACGGCTCCTTCGAGACCGGTGTGTTCTCCGCGCTGACCGGCGACAGCAACGCGCTCATCGAGTTCACCGGCGCGGTCGGCGCCTACGAGGTGTACACGTACCAGGTGCAGCGGTTCACCCGGTTCGCGACCTCCGACCAGGCCGAACAGCTCGGCGGCATCGAGCACAACGAGGCCCAGGCCGCCATCGACCAGCACTACGCCGGCCTCTCCGTCGACCCCAGTTCGCTCCAGGCGACGTCGACGAAGGACCTGCGCACCGCGCTGCGGGGAGCGCTGGCCGCCTACGGCGACTTCCAGCAGCAGGCCGAGAACCGGCTGAAGATCACCGACGCGCTCATCGGCCAGATCGCCGACCGCGCGCAGGACAAGGCGGACGGCGCCCGCTGGCGCGTCGTCCTCCTGCTGAGCCTGGTGATCGTCGGGTTCGTCCTGTGGATCGGCCTCTCGGTCCTGGTCCGCCGCTCGGTCGTCCGGCCGGTGCTGGCGCTGACGGGGGCCGCGCGGGAGGTCGCCGACGTCGCCGGGCGCGAACTGGCGCGGGTCGCCGCCGACGACACGGAGGAGAGCGGCCCGCCGCGGCTGCGCGAGCTGCCGGTCACCGCGGACGACGAGATCGGTGAGCTGGCCGAGGCGTTCAACAACGTGCAGACCACGGCCGCGGCGCTGCTGGAGCGTCAGGTCCTCAGCCGGCGCAACGTCGCCGAGATGTTCGGCAACGTGGGGCGCCGCGTCAGCAACTTGACGACCCGTCAGCTGACGTTGATCGACGCGGTGGAGCGCGGTGAGACCGACCCGGCGCTCCTGGAGCGGCTGTACTCCATCGACCACATCGCGGTGCGTCTGCGCCGCAACGCCGACAGTTTGATGCTGCTGGCCGGCATCCGCGAGACGGTCCTCGACTCGGGTCCGACGGCGCTCACCAACGTCGTCCGCGCCGCGCTCGGGCAGATCGAGGGGTATCAGCGCGTCGAGCTGCGGGCCGCGTCCGAGGTGATGGTCGAGCCGGACATCATCGGCGACCTCACGCTGATGGTGGCCGAACTCCTGGAGAACGCGGTGTCGTTCTCGCCGGCCGACTCGTCCGTCGAGGTGGGTGTGCGCTCCCATGTGGACGGCGCGTCCATCACCGTCGTCGACCACGGACTCGGGATGAGCGCCGAGCGGCTCGCCGAGGAGAACGCCCGGCTGGTGCGGCGTGAGCGCCTGGACCTCGTCCCGACGAAGGTGCTCGGCCTGTTCGTCGTCGGCGCTCTCGCGCGGCGCTGGGAGATCGAGGTCACCCTGTCGCGGACGCCGGGCGGGGGTGTCACCGCGGAGGTGGCGCTGCCGTCGTCGCTGCTGCTGACCCTGAGCGGCGAGGAGCCGGTCCCGGCCGTCCGCGAAGCCGTGGTTTCCGGCGGCAGATCCGGGGCAGGCGACGCGAAGACCGGGCGAGCGATCACGGAGAGGGCAGTGGACGAGGGCGACGCAGAGGTTGTGGAACCGCGTTCCACGACACCGCACACCCCGAACCCGTCCGGCCCCGACCGCGCGACCGCCATGACCGCCATACCCGCCAGGGACGAGCCGAGGGCCAGGAGCGTGTCCTTCGGATACCGCCAGGCGTATCCCGCCAGCCGCCGTGCCCATCCCCGTTGCGCTG
>NZ_JBTYMC010000466.1:0-3740 GCF_054880855.1 Streptomyces sp. S6
CGCACTCGCCGACGCCCCGCGCATCCGCCTCGTCGGCAACGTCGTCACCCACCCCGGCGCTCCCCTCAACTCCCTTGATCCGCAACGGCTTCGGATCGGCGCCCGGGTCCACGCGGTGTTCCCGGACGACGGTCTCCCCCAGTGGGTCCTGACGTGACCCCGCGCCTCGACACCGACAAGGAGACCGGCGTCGCGGTGGTCACGCTCGACCGTCCGGAGAGGCTCAACGCGATCGACATTCCGACGGCCCGGCAACTCGCGGAGATCTGGCGGCAATTGCGTTTCGACGACGCCGTCCGGGCGATTGTCCTCACCGCCACCGGAACCCGCGCTTTCTCCACCGGCATCGACCGCGACGCCGTGGTTCCTCAGCCCAACTCCCCTTATATGCAGGACGATCCACTCCTGCACATCGGCCCCAAGTCCAACGATCTCTGGAAACCGGTGATCGCGGCCGTCGAGGGAATGGCGTGCGGCGGGGCTTTCTACCTGTTGGGGGAGAGCGAGTTCGTGGTGGCCGGGGAGGGCGCCCAGTTCTTCGACCCGCACACGACATACGGAATGGTCAGCGCCTACGAGTCGGTGCTGATGGCGCAGCGGATGCCGTACGGGGAGGTCGCCCGGATGATGCTGATGGGAACGGCCGAACGGCTCTCCGCGCAGCGGGCGTACGAGGTCGGACTGGTCTCCGAACTGGCGGGAACCGGAAGGGCGTCGGAGGTCGCAGTCGAGCGGGCGCGGGTGATCGCCGGGTATCCGCCGGAAGGGGTGCAGGGCACGGTCCGCGCACTGTGGGCGGCCCGGGAGGCGACGCGGGCACAGGGATTCGCGCAGGCCCCGCACCTGATAGCGCTGGGGAATCTTCCGAGCGACCGGCAGAATCAACTCTTCACAGAAAGAACCCAGAATTTCCGAATACGCTGAAAGGGGACGGCATTTCGGCCGAGGGTGCACCCATAAACTGGTTTCCATGATCCAGCACCGCACCGTAGAAGTGAACGGCGTCAACCTGCACATCGCCGAGGCCGGGACCGAGGGCCCGCTGGTGGTCCTGCTGCACGGCTTCCCCGAGTCCTGGCACTCCTGGCGCCACCAGTTCGCCCCGCTCGTCGCGGCCGGGTTCCGTGTCGTCGCCCCGGACCAGCGCGGCTACGGCGCCTCGGACCGTCCGGACGACGTCGCCGCGTACAGCATCCTGCACCTGGTCGGGGACGTGATCGGGCTGATCCACGCGCTCGGTGAGGAGACGGCGTTCGTCGTCGGCCACGACTGGGGTGCGCCGGTCGCCTGGCACACGGCGCTGCTGCGGCCGGACGTGGTGCGCGGGGTCGCGGGGCTCAGCGTGGCCCCGTCGCAGCGCGGCGTCCGTCCGCCGCTGGGTGTGGTGGACGCGGCGTACCAGGGCCGCTTCTACTGGACGTACTTCAACCAAGTCGGTGTGGCGGACGAGGAGTTCGGGCGGGACCCGAAGACCGCCCTGCGGCGCTTCGTGTACGCGCACTCCGGTGACGCTCCGGGCGAGCCCGGGATCCACCAGGCCCTGGTCGAGCCCGGCACCCCGTGGCTGGAGCAGCTCCCCGACACCGGCGAACAGCCGGACTGGTTCCCCGAGTCCGACCTCGACGAGCTGGCCGAGAGCTTCGCCAAGGGCTTCACCGGCAGCCTCAACTGGTACCGGAACCTCGACCGCAACTGGGAGTTGACCGCCCCCTACGCGGGCGCGACCATCACCACGCCCGCGCTCTTCGTGTACGGCGACCGCGACCCCGTCGCCTACTTCCCCGGCACGCCCGAACTGATTGCGAAACTCCCGCAGTTGCTCCCGGGCCTGCGCCGCCCGCCGGTCGTCCTGCCGGGCTGCGGCCACTGGACCCAGCAGGAGCGGCCGGCCGAGGTGACCGAGCTGCTCGTGGAGTTCCTGACCGGACTCCGTGACGAACAGGCGTAGTTCAGACCACCCGCGCGACGGCGTCGACCTCGCAGCGAACCACCTTCGCAGCGAGACCGGCGCCACCGACCGGCACCTCCACGGACTCCGTCGCCTTCCCCCGTATCAACTCCTTGCTCACCGGCTCCGCGATCACCGCCCCGCTCGCGTCCAGGAACCTGACGGTGATCTCGAACCACTCCACCGAGGGGTTGGGGTTGAAGACCTTCACGGTCGCATACGGCGCCGTCCGCGTCGCACACTCGACGAGGCTCACCCGCCCGCTCTGCACGACGACGGGTGTCCGCGCGGACGAACTCCCGCTCGACGAACTCCCGCTGGACGAACCGGAGTCGTCATCGTCGTAGTCGTTGTGCCGATACCGCGAGCCGCTCCCCGACGACGAACTGTCGTGATCCTGCCGGGAGCTGCTGCACCCGCCCCCGCCGTCCCCACTGTGGCTCCCGCCCCTGTGCCCGCGCCCGGACGAGAAGCCCGTGAGCGCGAGCACCACCAGAGCCGAGACCGCCGTAAGCCTGAAGATGTGCCCCCGTCGTCGCATACGGCCACTCTAGGCAACCTCTGTCACGCTCACGTCACGCTCCCCGCATCCTGCCCCCTACATGGGCCGGGCCGTCCCGGTCCCCTTCTCCGCGTCCAGCGCGTACACGCACCGGTCCTTGCTGCACGCGTACACGACCCCGTCCCGTACGACCGGAGAGCCAGTGATCTCTCCGCCGGTCGCGAGCTTCCACCGCAGCCGCCCGTCGTCCGCCTTGAGCGTGTACAACAGGCAGTCGGTGGAGCCGAAGTGGATGCGGCCCTCGGCGACGGCGGGCGCCCCCACGATGTCCCCGCCGGCCTGGAACCGCCACTTGGGCGTGCCGGTCACCGCGTCCAGGGTGTAGAGGCCCTTGCCGCTGCCCACGTGCACATGCCCGGCGGCGACCAGTACGGGATCGATGGAGGAGCGGGCCTCGGTGGCGATCCGCCAGCGGTCGCGGCCGTCGGCGGCGTCGATGGCGTAGACCGTCCCGAGGTAGTCCGCGAGGTAGACCCCGCCCCCGGTGACGGCCGGCCCCGGCACGAAGGCGGGCGGCGACAGGAACGCGGCCGGCGCCTCGAAGTGCCAGCGGACCATCCCGGTCGCGATGTCGATCGACAGCACCCGCGTCCCCGCGGAGACGTACACGTTGGCGTCCCCCGCAGGGGTGACCCGTACGGGTACGCCCCCGCAGGAGGCGGCGTCACCGATGGGGTAGGACCAGCGTTCCTCACCCGTACGGGCCTCCAGGGCCCGCAGCCGGGCGTCCTGCCAGACGTAGACGGTGCCGTCGTGCAGGACGGGACCCGCCTCGGGTGACTCGAAGTCGGTCTGGCAGCCGCCGATCTCCCACAGCTTCTGCCCGTTCGACGCCTCCCAGCCCTGCGCGCCTCCCCCGCGGGTACCGGTGACGACGGTCCCCCGTTCGGCCTTCAGGGAGTACACCCAGGCGTCCGTCGGCAGCCGCCACAGGTCACCGCCCTCGCGGGCGTCGAGGGCGAACAGGGTGGGCCCGTCGGAGGCGTGGACGCGGCCGTCGGCGACCGCCATGGACCAGGCGACGTCCCGCGTCTTGAACCGGCGGCGGCCGGTCGCGACGTCCAGGGCGTGCACCTCGAAGGAGGTGACGTAGACGAGGTCGCCGTCGACGGAGGGGGTTCCCCAGACATCGTTGGACATCCGGAAGCGCCAGGGCCGCCAGCCGGGCGGCGCCTCGGGGGGCGCGCTCGGCAGGGCGGGCGCTCCGGGCACCCCGGTCGCTCCGGGTAC
>NZ_JBTYMC010000467.1:0-3723 GCF_054880855.1 Streptomyces sp. S6
CAGCCGCACCCCGAGGGCGCCGGGCTCGCCCGCGCCGTACAGCGGGCGATGCGGCAGGCCGGGGACCCGGACGGGGCGTCCCTCGACTACGTCAACGCCCATGGCACCGGCACCCGGCACAACGACGGCGCCGAGACCCGGGGCCTGCGCGCCGCCTTCCCGAAGTTCGCCGAGTCGATCCCGGTCAGCTCGACGAAGAGCACCACCGGTCACCTCCTGGAGGCCGCGGGCGTCGTGGAGTTCGTGATCACGACGCTGGCCCTGCTGGACGGCGTACTCCCGCCGACCGCCGGATTCGGCACCCCCGACCCGGAGTGCGACCTCGACTACATCCCGAACGACCCGCGCCCCGCCGACCCGCACCGGGCCCTCACCGTCAACGCCGCCTTCGGGGGCGCCAACACCGCACTCGTCCTGGAGCGGCCATGACGACGACCCGCGCGACCCCCCTCACCGTCCTCGCCGCCGCCACCGCGACCCACGGCACCGGCCGGGGCGACGACATCGCGCTGCCGAAACTGCCCGGCTTCGTGGAATCGGCGTTCAGCCCGCTGGCGTACGAGGTCGCCGCGAGGTGCCTGACCGCGCACCCCGGCGACGGTGACCGTACGGCCGTCGCGCTGGCCAGCCTGACGGGCGACACCACCACCGCCGACCTGGCCAGCTCACGCATGGTGGCCGGGCGGGTCCACAACCCGCTGCTGTTCATGCAGGCCACCGCCAACTCCGTGCTGGGACACCTGAGCCGGGAGTTCGGCATCACCGGCCAGATGCTCAGCCTCTCCACGCTCACCGACCCGCTCACCGAACTCCTCGCCATGGCCGACGTGCTGCTCGACGACCCGGAGCTCGACCGGGTCCTCGTCCTGGGCGTGGAACTCGGCGGCGGCGAACGGCTGGCCGCCGTCCACCGCGAACTGGCCGCCGACAGCGGGCGTCCGGTCCCGTCGCTCCCCGCGAAGGCGGGCCTGGCGGCGGCACTCCTCCTCGGCCGCACCGATGACAGGGCAGAGGCGCCGAAGAACTCCGCCGCCGGCCTCGCCGGCCGACTCGGCGGCATCCAGAGCCTGTTCGAACTGGCCACCCTCCACCGCACCGACCCCGACACGGAGAGCCGCCCCCATGCTCATCAGTAGGCAGGAGCGCGCCCGCATCTGCTCCGACCCCGCCCTGGGCGCCGGAAACATCCTGGCACGGCTCGCCGCGTACGACCGTCCACGCGACGAGGTCGTCCTCCGCGTGGACGGCGACTGGCAGGCCCCCGACGGCAGTCACCCCACGCAGCTCACCCTCGGCGAGCTGAACGAGGCCGTCGAGACCTACGCGGGCTGGTACACCGCCCAGGGTGTCCACCCCCGCGACCCCGTCGCCCTGCACTCCCACTCCAGCGCCGAGTTCGCGGTCAACTTCCTCGCGCTGACCTCCCTCGGCGCGATCCCGTCGTTCGTCAACGGCAACCTCCCGCCCGACATCGCGCGGGAGTACGTACGACGGCAGGGCGCCGTGGGCGCCTTCACGGACCGCGCCCACCACGACGTCCTCGCGGGACCCGGACCGGCGCTCGGCTTCTGCGCGACCGCCGCCGACATCCGCCCCGGACACCGCGCCGCGCTCCCGGCCTCCCACCCCTACCGGCACGACCCGACGGACCCGGTGCTCATCTCGCACTCGTCCGGAACCACCGGCATGCCCAAGGGAGTTCCGCACACCCACCGGACCCTGATGTACGCGCAACTGCACCGCCTGCGCTACTCCACCGGCACCGACATGGAACGCACCCTCGTCGCACTGCCCGGCGCCCACAACGCGATGGTCGCGACGCTGCTGTACTGCCTCCTGCTGCGCACGGACATCAAACTGCTCTCCAGCCGGCGCGGCACCGAAGTCCTGGACGCCATCGAGGAGTTCAGGCCCACCACCGTGCTGGCCTTCGCCGGGACCTTCGGCGAGATGGCCGCCGAGGACCTGACGAACCGTGACCTGTCCAGCGTGCAGGTGTGGTTCAACACCGGCGACGCCGCGCACGAGGCACACATCCGGGCCCTCGTACGGCACGGCAGCCACCGGACGATCGGCAAGGACCTGCGGCGGACCCGCGTCGAGGGCTCGGTCTTCGTCGACGGACTCGGCTCCTCCGAGGCCGGCTACTCCGTCTTCCACAACCGGCACACCAAGGACACCTCGGCGTACTCGCGCTGCGTCGGCAGGCCGATCAGCTTCGCCGAGGCCGCCGTGCTCGCCGAGGACGGCACCCCGCTGCCGCCCGGCGAGATCGGCCGCCTCGGCCTCAAGTCCCCCACTCTCACGCCCGGTTACTGGAACGACTCGGTCACCTGGAACCGGCTGCGGCTCGGCGGCTACTGGCTCACCGGCGACCTCGCCCACCAGGACGAGGACGGCAACTTCTACCACCTCGACCGCGCCCCCGACGCCGTCCGCACCACCTCCGGCATGGTCTTCAGCACCCGCACCGAGGAACTCCTGCTGCGCGAACTGCCCGGACTCGCGGACTGCACGGTCGTCGGGGTCGCGGACAGCGGCGTACGGGCCGACTGGGACGGCGACGGGGTGGCGGAGGCGTACGCGCTGCTCCAGCTCGCCGAAGAGGGCGCCACGGACGAGGAGTTGACCGACCGCGTCAACACCGCCCTGCGGGCCGCCGGTCTCCCGCCCGTCACCCGCGCCCTGCGCATGCGGCCCGACGACATCGCCAAGGGCGCCACCGGCAAGGTCCTCAAACGCGTGATGCGCGACCGCCTCACCGCCGCCACGGCCAAGGAGCGGCCATGAGCACAGGCACCGACGACGTCAACCACCGCGCCCGAGCCGGCGAGGCGTACCGGCTGTGGTGGCAGCACGACGCGAACTGGTACCAGGCCGTGTCGGACCGGTTCGGGCAGGACGCCGCCAACGAGCTGAACGCCGAGGCGCTGCGCAAGGTCGCGACGCACGTCGGACAGCGCGTCGGACGCCTCCGCGGCCCGCTCCCCGACACCGGCGACACCGGCAAGGACCTGGAGGAACTCCGCCGCCGCTACGACGACTGCGGCGACCGGATGTTCCCGCCGGAGCTGCGCAACGCGTCCACGGCGGTCGAGGAGGTGACCGAGCGGGACGGTCTGATCGTCCTCACGCTCCGCCGCAGCTTCGCCGTCACCATGGTGCGGATGGCCGGGTCGCTGGACGGCTACCGCTGCCCGTGCACCGGCATCCACGCGGGCTGGTCCGAGGGCCTCGGCGTCACCCTGACCGAGAACCGCGCCGAGTCGTGCCTGCGCGACGGCGACAAGGCGTGCCGCCTGCTGATGCGGGTACGCACGCCCCTCACCCACGACGAGAACAGCGAAGAGGACTGAACCGCATGCGGATACTTGTCGCCGGTGCCACCGGAGTGATCGGCCACCCCCTGGTCGGCGCACTGCGGGCGCGAGGCCACCACGTGAGCGCGCTGGTCCGGGAGGAGTCCCGCGGCCGTGCCCCGGAGGCGGACACGGTCGTCGTCGCCGACGCACTCGACCCCGAAGCCCTGTCGGACGCCGTCGCGCAGGCCCGCCCCGAAGTCGTCGTCCACCAACTGTCGGCGCTGCGCGAGATGTTCACCGACCCCGCCGAGGCCTTCACCCTGACCGCGCGACTGCGCACCGAGGCCACCGCCACCCTGATCGCGGCGGCCCGCGCGACCGGTGCCCGGCGGCTGGTCGCGCAGTCTGTCGCCTTCGCCGC
>NZ_JBTYMC010000468.1:0-3708 GCF_054880855.1 Streptomyces sp. S6
CGAACGGCCGTCCGCCGAAGCGCCGCCGCAACGCCGCGACCTGGAGGTCCACCGCCGCGTCCAAGGTCTGCGGCAGCGCCTCACCCCGCCCGTAGCCGGGCAGACCCGCCGCCCAGACGGAACGCTGCCCGCGCAGCGCCATCGCCAGGCGGAGGAACTGGTGGGCACCTGTGGGGGCGATGAGGGACGGCAGGCAGACCAGCCCCACGTCGTGCGAGCCCTCGCCCAGGTACAGGGTCTGCGGCTCCGGGGAGTCCGCGCCCGGGACGAGGACGGGACGCAGCCGCGCGGCGGCCTTCAGCAGGGCCCCGCCCTGGGCCGGGGGCACCGAACGCACGGCCACGTGGAACAGCGTGCCGAGAGCCGGGTCGGCGACGCCACCGGCCGCCTCGTCCCCCGCGTGCTCCGGCCGCAGCGCGGCGACCAGCGCGTCCACCTCCCGCGCCCGGTGCTCCAGGAGGTACGCGGTCAGCGCGCCCACCGAGTCCGCCTCGAAGAGCAGGGTCGACGACAGCTCGCCCAGGTCCTCCCGGAGCGCGTTGGTGAACTGGAGGACCAGGATCGAGTCCATCCCGTACGCCGTGAACGACGTCTCCCGCTCGATCTTCTCGGCCGGCACCCGCAGCGTGTCCGCCGCCTTGTCCGTGAGGTACGTGGCCAGAACGCCGGCACGCTCCTCGGCGGAAGCCGGAGCCGGAGCCGAAGGAGCCGGAGCCGGGGACGGGGCTGGAGCGGTGAACGCCGGGACAGCCGTGGCAGTCACCGGGGCCGTGGCCGCCACCGTCGTCCGCTGCTGCGGTGCCGCAGGCCGGACCACCGGTGCCGAGGCGGCAGCGGCCCGCTGGCGGGCGACGCCGTCACCCTGGGCGGCGATGATCTGCTGGCCCAGGTCGCGGGCGGACGGCAGGAGGGAGATCACCGAGGGGAACCCTTCGCCGCGCAGCACCTCGCGCCACGCGTCCGGCGCCAGCGCGGGTGAGCCGGGGACGCGCAGCGGCACGTCCTCGGAGAGCCACCAGCCCTCCAGGAGCCCGAACGTGAGGTGGCTGAACACGTCGAACGCCGTCAGCTCGTTCAGCAGCAGCCAGCCCCGGTCCCGCAGCGCGGCCTTCGCGTTGCGCAGGGTGTTACGCATGTCGCGCGTGGCGTGCAGGACGTTCGCGGCGACGACCAGGTGGTAGCCGCCCTCCTCGATGCCCTGCCCGGCGAGCGGCTGCTCGACGTCGAAGCGCCGGCAGTCGAGGTAGGGGGCGTCGGGCCCGAACCTGGCCTGGGCCCGGTTCAGGAACGCCTTCGACAGGTCGGTGTACGTGTACGTGTCGATGCTGTCCTGGAACGGCCGCAGCGCGGCGAACATACCGACACTGGTACCGCCCGTGCCCGCACCGATCTCCAGGATCCGCACCCGGGTCCCCGGGTCCTGCCGCAGCAGCTCTGCGACGATCCCGCGCGCGGCGGACGCCATGGTCCGGTTGAACGTGTCGGCGACCCGGTTGTCGCGGTAGCAGCCCTCGACGAGTTCGAGCGAACCGCGCGGGAACATCACGTCCGTCGCGGGCACCCGCCCGGTGAGGATCTCCGGCAGCGCCTTCAACGTGGCGTCGACGAGGGCCAGTTCGGCCGCCTTGTCCGGGTCGGCCGACCAGCGCGCGCACTCCGCGGCCCACTGCGCCTGAAGGACGCCGAGGGGCGGCGCCTGGTCCGGCATGACCCGCAGCGAGTGGGCGAGCCACGCCGCGTACCGCTCGTCGACGATCCCGGCACGGCCGATCCGCGCGGACTCACCGGCGCGGACGACGCCGAGCGCCTCCAGATGCGCGCGGATCAGCCGGGCCAGCAGCGGATCACGCTCGGTGCGCCGCCAGTCGGCCACACCCCGCAGCAGCGACTCGTCACCGCCGGACGGATCGACCTCGGCGGCCACCGACTCGGGGGTGACCCCGGCGGACGCGCGCTCGTACACCGTCGTCCGCCGCGTCGCGTCGATCGCGTCGATGGCCTTCGGGTCGGTCAGCTTGACGAAACTCACCTGGGGCTGCGGCCCGGAAAGGAGCGTGCCGAGCGCCGCCATGGCCTCCGGCGGCTCGATCGACCTCAGGCCCCAGCGGGACATGCTCTGCTCGTGGAACGCGGAGGCGACGCTGCCGACGGAGCCCCACCAGCCCCAGTTCATCACCCGGACCGGGCAGTCCAGATGCCGGCCCAGCAGGTGCGCGTAGGAGTCGGCGAAGGCGCAGCCCGCCGCGTAGTTGCCCTGCCCGGCGGCCGTCACGAACGACTGGAGCGACGAGAAGAACAGGACGAAGTCGAGCCGCTCCCCGCCGAACACCTGGGCCATGGCCACGCTCGTGTCGGACTTCGCGGCCAGCGCGGCCCGGAAGTCGTCCTCCGTCATCCCCGCGATGCCCCGGTCACGCAGCACGAGCGCCGAGTGGACGACGCCGTCGACGCGCCCGTAACGCGACCTGATCTCCTCGTAGGCCCTGCGCAGCGCCTCGGGGTCGGTGGCGTCGGCCGTCAGGTACCGGACCTCACCACGTCCCCGCACCGCGTGCAGCCGTGCCTCGACGGAGGCGTCCTGCGGCCGGCGCCCGAGCCACACCACGCGCGCGCCGTGCCGCTCGGTGACGTGCCGGGTCCACGCCTCGCCGAGGCCGCCCGCGCCGCCGATGACGACGTACACGCCGCCCTCCCGGTACGGAACCGTCCCCGAGGGGGCGGCGACCGTCGGGACGAGCCGCTGACGCAGCCACTGTCCCGAGCGCCGCGCCCAGCTGCCGCCCGGAGTGCGCGCCGGAAGTCCGGCGAGACCGGCCGTCTCGTCGAGGTCGACGCGCCGCACCGTCCAGTGGCCGTACTCGCGCTCCACCGACCCCAGCAGACCGTGCAGGGCCGCGTGCGCGGGCCTCGTCGGCTCACCCGCGTACGTGGCGAGGGCGCCCCGGGTGACCAGGGTCAGGGTGCGGGAGCGGGCGTCGCCGCCGGCCCGCAGCACGGCCTTGAGCATGCGGAACGCCGCGATCACGCCGATCTCCTGGGCGGCGCCGAAACCGGCGGCGTCCGTCACGTGCGGCGTGGTGTCCGGGGCGATCCACATCACGTGGTCGATCTCGCCCTCGGCCGTCAGCGCGGCCGTGTTCTCCTCGACCGAGGCCGTCAGCGGCACCCGCCAGGCCCGGGCCCGGGGGAAGTGCCGGACGACGTCGGCGAACTCCTCCTCCGAGGCACCGACCACGAGAACCGGCTCCCCGCCGGACGCGGCCGTCACCTCCTCGCCCGGCACCGGCTCCCAGACCGGGGTGAAGAGCGAGGGCGCCGACTCGGGGGAGGCGGGGTCCGGCGCGGACCCCGGAACGGCGCGCGAGGTGTAGCCGGTCAGCCGGACCCGGACCGCCCCCGACTCGTCGACGAGGTCGACGTCGAGGCGGCGCAGCGCGCCGGGCACGACGCGGACCACGGCCCACATCGTGTCGTCGCAGGGCCCGAACAGCTCCAGCGTGTCCAGGGCGAACGGCACCACGACCTCGCCGCCGGAGCCGTCGAGCGTCAGCGCCATGGACGCCTGGATCGCCGAGTCCGTCAGCGCGGGGGACAGGACGTACGGGAACGCCTCGCCGGACGGGGCGCGCAGCCGGGCGACGACGGTGCCGTCACCGACGTACGCCTCGTCGATCGCGCGCAGCGCCGGGCCGTGGGTGATGCCCGCCG
>NZ_JBTYMC010000469.1:0-3703 GCF_054880855.1 Streptomyces sp. S6
CTGTGGTCGCCGCTGCTCCCTCGGCGCCGGCCGAAGGGGCGCCGGTCGAGGAGTCGCCGGCCGAGGTGTTCGCCCGGCGGCTGGCCGCGCTCTCTCCGGCCGACCGGCGCAGGCGGTTGCTGGACCTGGTGCGGGACGGTGCCGCCGCTGTGCTCGGTTTCTCCGGGGCTGAGGCGGTGGACCCGCAACAGCCGTTCCGGGACGCCGGGTTCGACTCGCTGACCGCCGTCGAGCTGCGCAACCGCCTCACGGCGGCCACCGGGATCGCGCTCCCGGCGACCCTGATCTTCGACTACGCGACCCCGACCGCGCTCGCCGATCATCTCTGGGAGAGTGTCGGTGTCACGTTCGAGGATCTCGCCACACCCCTGCCCCCCAGGCCGAAGAGTGCGCGGGACGACGTCCGGGAGCGGGCGCAGGACGACGATCCGGTCGTCGTCATCGGCATGGGCTGCCGTTTCCCCGGGGGTGCCGACTCGCCCGAGGCCCTGTGGGAGCTGGTGCTCTCCGGGACGGACACGGTCGCCGGTTTCCCCGACGACCGGGGCTGGGACCTGGAGACTCTGAGCGACCCCGAGCGGCTGGGCGGGACGTACGTCGGCGGGGGCGCCTTCCTGTACGACGCGGCCGAGTTCGACCCGGCGTTCTTCGGGATCTCCCCGCGTGAGGCCGTCGCGCTCGACCCGCAGCAGCGGCTGCTCCTGGAGACGTCCTGGGAGGCGTTCGAGCACGCGGGCATCGACCCGCACACCCTGCGCGGCAGTCTGACCGGGGTGTTCGCGGGCACCAACGGGCAGCCGTACGGCACGCTGCTCCAGCGTGCGCCCGAGCAGGCGGACGGGTTCCTCGCGACCGGCAGCGCGGCGAGCGTGGTGTCGGGGCGGCTGTCGTACACGTTCGGTCTCGAAGGTCCGGCGATGACGGTGGACACCGCCTGTTCCTCCTCCCTGGTCACCCTGCACCTCGCCGCCCAGGCGCTGCGCGCCGGTGAGTGCACGCTCGCGCTCGCCGGTGGTGTCACCGTCATGTCCACGCCGGATCTGTTCGTCGAGTTCTCCCGCCAGGGCGCGCTCTCCCCGGACGGCCGCTGCCGTGCCTTCGCGGACTCGGCGGACGGGACGGGGTGGGGCGAGGGGGCCGGGATGCTGCTGCTGGAGCGGTTGTCCGACGCCCGCCGCAACGGGCACCCGGTGCTGGCGGTCGTCCGGGGTTCCGCCGTCAACCAGGACGGCGCCTCCAACGGCCTCACCGCACCCAACGGACCCTCCCAACAGCGGGTCATACGGGCCGCGTTGGCCAACGCGCGGCTGTCCACGGCCGACATCGACGCCGTCGAGGCGCATGGCACGGCGACGACGCTCGGGGATCCGATCGAGGCGCAGGCGCTGCTGGCGACGTACGGGCAGGATCGTGAACATCCCCTGTATCTCGGCTCGTTGAAGTCCAACATCGGGCACACGCAGGCCGCCGCCGGAGTCGCCGGGGTCATCAAGATGATCCAGGCCCTGCACAACGGCGTCCTCCCGCGCACCCTCCATGTCGACTCGCCGTCCACCAAGGTGGATTGGACCGCCGGTGCGGTCGAGATCCTCCGGGACGAGCGTCCCTGGCCGTCGGTCGACCGGCCCCGTCGGGCCGCTGTCTCCGCCTTCGGGGTGAGTGGGACGAACGCGCACGTGATTCTGGAGCAGGCTCCGGACGGCACCTCGACGCCGGGTGCCGACGGCGTCGTCCCCGTGCTGCTGTCCGCGAAGACCGAGGGCGCCCTGCACGAGCAGGCGGCACGGTTGCTTGACCGTCTCGAAACCGAGCCGGCGCTCTCCGTCAGGGATGCCGCCTGGACGCTGGCGACCGGGCGTGCCTCCTTTGCCGAACGGGCGGTCCTCGTCGGGGATCGGAAGCAACTCATTGATTCGTTGCGGGAGTTCGCGTCGGGTGCAGGTGTGCGGGGGACGGCTGGAAGTCCCGGGCGGACGGTGTTCGTCTTCCCCGGGCAGGGCTCGCAGTGGGTCGGGATGGCGCTCGAACTCCTCGACGGCTCACCCGTGTTCGCCGCGTCCATGCGTGAATGCGCCGACGCGCTCGCCGAGTTCACCGACTGGAACCTCCACGACGTCCTCGCCGACGAGGAAGCACTCCAGCGCGTCGACGTCGTCCAGCCCGCCACCTGGGCCGTCATGATCTCCCTCGCCGCGCTGTGGCGTTCCCACGGCATCGAGCCCGACGCCGTGCTCGGCCACTCCCAGGGCGAGATCGCCGCCGCCCACATCGCCGGTGCCCTCAGCCTTGAGGACTCCGCCCGCATCGTCGCCGTGCGCAGCCGGCTCATCCGCGACCACCTCGCGGGCAAGGGTGGGATGGTGTCCGTCGCAGCGCCGGAGACTCTCGTCGCGCCCTGGGCCGGACGCATCGAGGTGGCGGCGACCAACGGCCCCAACAGCACCGTCGTCGCAGGCGAACCGGCCGCACTGGACGAGCTTCTGACGACGTGTGAGGCGGACGGCGTCCGCGCCCGCCGCATCCCCGTCGACTACGCCTCCCACACCGCCCACGTCGAAGCCGTCGAGCACGAACTCACCGACCAGTTGCTCGACGTGTGGTCCGGTCCGGCGGAGATTCCGTGGTTCTCGACGGTGGACGGCGACTGGCTGGACGGTACGGAGGCCGACGGCGCGTACTGGTACCGCAATCTGCGGCAGCCTGTCGGGTTCCAGCGGGCTGTCGAGCGGCTCGTGGAGGAGGGGTACACCACTTTCGTCGAGGTCAGTCCGCATCCGGTGCTCGTGATGAGCGTCGAGGACACCGTGGGCAGGCCGGTCGCGCTGGGTACGCTCCGGCGTGACGAGGGCGGGCTCGACCGGTTCTGGGCCTCGGTGGCGGAGGCGTGGGTGCGTGGTCTTCCCGTCGACTGGAGCCGTGCCTTCGAGGGGGCTCCGGGCCGGACGGTCGCGTTGCCGACGTACCCCTTCCAGCGGCGGTCGTACTGGATCGACGCTCCGGTGGACGTCGCGGCGGCGGGGACGCGCGAGGCGACCGAGGAAGTCTCCCGGCTCGCCGGGGTGCCCCGGGATGAACTGCTCGACGCGGTGCGGGCGTTGGTGCGGGTGGAGACGGCGCGGGCGCTGGGTTACGCGTCGGCGGACGACGTCTCCCTGGAGCGTGGTTTCTTCGAGCTGGGGATGACCTCGGTCACCTCGATGGATCTGCGGGGGCGGCTGAGTGCCGCGACCGGACTCGCGCTGCCGACGGCCTTCGTCCTGGACCACCCGCACCCCGGCACCCTCGCCGAGCGCCTGCACGCGCTGCTGGTCTCAAACGCGGAGGGCACGGACGGCACGGACGGCGGCGAGCGAGTCGCGGGACCGGTGGAGACGCTGTTCCGGCAGGCGTTCGCGGCCGGGGAGAACCTCGCGGGCAACGAGATCGTCATGGCCGCTTCGCTGGTGCGTCCGGTGTTCACGGCCGAGCAGGCGCAGGACGTGCCGACCACTGTGGTGCGCCTCGCCGACGGGGACGCCGAACCCGTGCTGCTGTGTCTGCCCGCCGTGGTCGCCACCGGCGGACCGCAGCAGTACGCGCGGTTCGCGGCGGAGTTCCGTGGCCGCCGGGAGGTGACCGCACTTCCCCAACCCGGCTTCCTGGACGGCGAGTCGCTGCCCGCCGACCTCGCCGCGCTGGCCCGGTTCCAGGCGGCGGCGGTGCG
>NZ_JBTYMC010000470.1:0-3697 GCF_054880855.1 Streptomyces sp. S6
GTGCCGTGGCACCGGCAACGGGGCCGGCGGGGAGGGGAGTTGAGCCCGCCGCGCGATCGCATCGGTGGCCCGGACGCCCGGCAGATCCTCGGTCTCCCGCTCCCGCGCGGTGCGAGCCGCGTGCGCGGCGCTGCGGCGGGCCAGCGTGTCCAGCAGGTCGCGTTCGCCCCGGCCGCGCAGCAGGAGCAGGACGAACGGGTCGGCGTCCAGCAGGCGCGCGGTCTGGTAGCAGAGCGCCGCCGCGTGCTTGCAGGGGTACCCGTGGTCGGGGCAACTGCACTGCGGCTCCAACTCGCCCGCCACCGGCAGCAGCGGCATCCCGGACTCCGCCGCCAGCGACGGCGGAACCTCCTTGTCCAGCAGCGCGGCGATCTGCCCCGGCCGCTCCACCGCCGCGCCGAGGAACCTCTCCCAGTCCTCCGCCTCCCACGTCCGCAGCCGCACCTGCACCCGGTACGGGCGTGGCCGGCTCCCCTGCACGTACGCCAGCACCGACCCCGGCGTCACCGTGATCGCGTCCACCCGGCCGCCCTCCGCGTACCCCTTCCCCCGCAGCAGCCGCGCCGCGTCCAGCGCGCCGCCCTCCAGCGCGGAGACCCACGCCTGGCCCCACCAGGTCCGGGCGAAGGGGGGTTCCTGGGAGGGCAACGCGGGGAAGGTACGCCGGAGGTCGCCGTCCCTGGAGGGGGAGGCCATGGTTCTGGGGACGTACGGGGGCTGGGAGGAGGCCGGGGTACGGGGTACCTCAGGGGTACGGGGGGCCGCCGAGGGCCGGCGTGTTCCCGGAGGCTGGGACCAGTGCGCGAGCAGGTCCGAGATCGGGGTGGGGTCCGGACCCGGGGTGTGCTGGACGGGGTCGGTGGGCGGGGGCGCCGGGGTGGCCCAGGGGGTGGGAGCGTCGTCGGACTCGGACTCGGACTGAGGCTGGGGCGCGGACTTGGAGTCAGGCTTGGGCGCGGGCTGAGGTCGGCACGCGGACTCGGCCTCGGGCGCGGGCCCGACTTCGCGCTCGACATCGTCGTACGGCTCGTGCTGCGCTCCCGGCGCCCGCCCCGGTTCCCCGGTCTCCCCTTCCTGGCCCTGTGCTTCCTCGGCCTCGGGAGGCATCCGGAACGCCCCCGACAGCCAGCTCTTCAGATCGCGCACCCGCTCGCCCGCGACCGACTCGCCCGGAACCGGTCGGCCCCGCCCCGGCTTCCGCTCGCCTTGGGCCGCGGTCTCGCTCTCCTCCCGCATCTTGGCCCGCGCGGCCCGCAGCGCCTCCCGGGCGGCGTCGCCGGGCCGAGGAGCGGCGACAGGGGCGGCCGGCTTCTCGGACGAGCTTGCCTCCGAAGTCCCGGAGGAACCGGCATCAGAAGCAGCCGACCCCCCACGCGCACCGGAGTGCTCCCCTTCCCGCGCATCACCCGCACGCCGTGCGCTCCCGGCACCCGCCCCTGCCGCAGCACTCCGAACAGCGGCGGCACCCCCCTCCCCGGCGGAGCCGCCCGCACGCACGGAGCCCTCCTCAGGATCGGCACCTCCCTCACCAGCACCGGAATCCCCCGAGCCGTCCCTCCCGGCGGCCCCCCGCCGCGCAGCCAGCGCTTCCCGCAGAGCGGCCCGAGCGGCGTCACCGGGCCGCGCCGCCCGCGCACCCTCGTCGTCCGCCTCGCCCTTCGCCCCGGAACGCGCCACACCGGCCCCCTTCACCGAAACCGAAGCCTCCTCAGCAGCCTGCACCGCGCCGTCCCCCATCACCCCTCCCTCCGCAGCGACACCAGGTCGGACAGCTCCCGGTCGGTCAGTTCGGTCAGTGCCGCCTCGCCCGCGCCGAGGATCGAGTCCGCGAGGGCGCGCTTGCTCTCCAGCATCTCGGCGATGCGGTCCTCGACGGTGCCTTCGGTGATGAGCCGGTGGACCTGGACGGGCTGGGTCTGTCCGATGCGGTACGCGCGGTCGGTGGCCTGCTCCTCGACCGCGGGGTTCCACCACCGGTCGACGTGGATCACGTGCCCCGCGCGCGTGAGGTTGAGTCCGGTGCCGGCGGCCTTGAGGGAGAGGACGAGGACGGGGGTGGCGCCGTCCTGGAACCGGTCGACCATGCGCTCGCGCTCCGGGACGGGTGTGCCGCCGTGGAGGAGTTCGACGGGGACCGCGCGGGCGGCGAGGTGCGCGGTGACGAGGCGGGCCATGCCGACGTACTGGGTGAAGACGAGGGCGGAGCCGTCCTCCGCGAGGACCGTGTCCAACAGCTCGTCCAGGAGGGCGAGTTTGCCGGAGCGGCCGGGGGCGCCGGGGTCTTCCTTGAGGTACAGCGCGGGGTGGTCGCAGATCTGCTTGAGCGCGCCGAGGAGCTTGAGGACGAGGCCCCGGCGGGCCATGCCGTCGGACGTCTCGATGGCGAGCATCGACTCCCGGACGACGGCCTCGTACAGCGCGGTCTGTTCGCGGGTGAGCGGCACGGGGTGGTCGGTCTCGGTCTTGGGCGGGAGTTCGGGGACGATCCCGGGGTCGGACTTGCGGCGGCGCAGCAGGAAGGGGCGCACCAGGCGGGCGAGGCGCTCGACGGCTTCGGTGTCCTCGCCGTTCTCCACCGCGCGCGCGTGCCGGGAGCGGAACGCCTTGAGAGGGCCGAGGAGGCCGGGGGTGGTCCAGTCGAGGAGGGCCCAGAGTTCGGAGAGGTTGTTCTCCACGGGGGTGCCGGTGAGCGCCACGCGCGCGGGCGCCGGGATGGTCCGCAGGGCCTTGGCGGTCGCGGAGTGGGGGTTCTTCACGTGCTGCGCCTCGTCGGCGACGACCATGCCCCAGGGCCGGCCTGCGAACGCGCCGGCGGCGGAGCGCAGGGTGCCGTAGGTGGTGAGGACGAAGCCGCCGGTGAGGCCGTCGAGGGTGCGCTCGGGGCCGTGGAAGCGGCGGACGGGGACGCCGGGGGCGAACTTGCCGATCTCGCGCTGCCAGTTGCCGAGGAGGGAGGCGGGGCAGACGACGAGGGTGGGTTCGGGGCGGGCGCGCTTGAGGTGCAGGGCGATGAGGGTGACGGTCTTGCCGAGGCCCATGTCGTCGGCGAGGCAGCCGCCGAGGCCGAGGGAGGTCATCAGGTCGAGCCAGGCGAGGCCGCGTAGCTGGTAGTCGCGCAGGGTGGCCTTGAGGGCGGCCGGGGGGTCGGCGGGTGTCAGGCCGGCCGTGAGCCGGTCGCGGAGGGTGGCCAGCGCTCCGACGGGGACGGCCTCGACCCGCTCGCCGTCGATCTCGGCGCTGCCGGTGAGGGCGACGGACAGGGCGTCGACCGGGTCGAGGAGGCCGAGTTCGCGCTTGCGGGCCTTGCGGACCAGCTCGGGGTCGACGACGACCCACCGGTCGCGCAGCCGGACGACGGGCCGGTGGGCCTCGGCCAGGGCGTCCATCTCGGCCTCGGAGAGCGGGTCGCCGCCGAGGGCGAGCTGCCAGTGGAACTTGAGGAGTTCCTCGCCCTCGAAGAAGCCCGTGCCGTCCGTCGCGGAGCCGGGGGCGGAGCGGACGACGGCGGTGGCGGTGAGGTCCTGCGCGAGGTCGCGGGGCCAGTGGACGGCGACTCCGGCCTGGGCGAGCCGGGCCGCCGCACGGCCCAGCAGGTCGCTGACCTCCTCTTCGGAGAGGGCCAGCACGTCGGGCGCGTCCCGCTCGGTGAGGCGGGCCAGCGGGGGCCACACGCGTGCGGCGCGGCGGACGGCGAGGG
>NZ_JBTYMC010000471.1:0-3694 GCF_054880855.1 Streptomyces sp. S6
GGCCCAAGCGCGACGCGCTCGTCGAACGGCTCGCCGCGCACTGGCCCGGCCGCGTCCACGCCGCCGCCGAACCACCCCTGCACGACAGCGACCTCGCCGTCAACGCGACCCCGCTCGGGCTGCGGCCCGGCGACCCCCTGCCGTTCCCGCCCGAAGCCCTCGCACCCGGCACGGTGGTCGCCGACATCATCATGAAACCCCGCGAGACACCCCTGCTGCGGCAGGCCGCCGCCCTCGGGCACCACGTCCACCACGGCATCCACATGCTGACCGGTCAAGTGGATTCCTACTGCGCGTTCTTCGGTCTGCGCACCCCCACCACCGGTTGACCCACCCCGGCCGGCGACGACTACCAGACCGGGGGATGCGGGCCGGCAAGCGCGAAACCTACGGTGAAAGCCGCACCCTCGTGCGGGTGATCCGGGGACAGAACGTTCTGCCGGCCACGTGCCCCGCCCGCTCTGCGCCGCCCGTCGGCCATCAGCCGAGACATGTCCGAAGCGGAGATTTGGAGATCCATGAACGCGCGACCGGCACCGGAGTTCCCCGCATGGCCGCAGTACGACGACGGCGAGCGCACCGGCCTGATCCGGGCCCTGGAGCAGGGCCAGTGGTGGCGCATGGGCGGGTCGGAGGTGGACTCCTTCGAGAGCGAGTTCGCCGACTTCCACGGCGCCCCGCACGCCCTGGCCGTCACCAACGGCACCCACGCCCTGGAGCTGGCACTCCAGTGCATGGGCGCGGGCCCCGGCACCGAGGTCATCGTGCCGGCCTTCACCTTCATCTCCTCGTCCCAGGCCGCCCAGCGGCTCGGCGCGGTCGCCGTCCCCGTCGACGTCGACCTCGACACGTACAACATCGACGTGGCCGCCGCAGCCGCCGCCGTCACCCCCCGCACCAAGGTGATCATGCCCGTGCACATGGCCGGACTCGTCGCCGACATGGACGCGCTCGGCAAGCTCAGCGCGGACACCGGTGTGACCCTGCTCCAGGACGCCGCCCACGCACACGGCGCCCGCTGGCAGGGCAAGCGGGTCGGCGAGTTCGGCACGGTCGCGGCCCTCAGCTTCCAGAACGGCAAACTGATGACCGCAGGCGAAGGCGGCGCCCTGCTCTTCCCCGACCGGGAGACCTACGAGGCCGCCTTCCTGCGGCACAGCTGCGGCCGGCCCCGCACCGACCGCCGCTACCTGCACCGGACCGCCGGCACCAACATGCGGCTCAACGAGTTCTCCGCGTCCGTGCTCCGCGCCCAGCTCGGCCGCCTCGACGCCCAGCTCACCCTGCGCGACGAGCGCTGGACACTGCTGTCCCGGCTCCTCGGCGACATCGACGGCGTCGTCCCCCAGGGCGGCGACCCGCGCGCCGACCGCAACTCCCACTACATGGCCATGTTCCGCATCCCCGGCATCTCCGAGGACGACCGCAACACCCTCGTCGACACCCTGGTCGAAGCCGGCCTGCCCGCCTTCGCCGCCTTCCGGGCGATCTACCGCACCGACGCGTTCTGGGAGACCGCCGCCCCCGACACCACCGTCGACGAACTCGCCGAGAGCTGCCCCAACACCGAGGCGATCAGCACCGAATGCGTCTGGCTGCACCACCGGGTGCTGCTCGCCTCCGAAGAGGCACTCCACACCACGGCCGAGATCGTCGCCGACGCCGTGGCCGCCCGGTGAAGGTCCGGGCCGCCGTCGTCGGACTCGGCTGGGCGGGCCGCGAGCTGTGGCTGCGACTGCTGCGCGAGCACGGCGACTTCGAGGTCGTCGCCGTCGTCGACCCCGACCCCGGCTCCCGGTCGGCGGCCGTCGCGGCGACCGGCCTGCCCGCCCACGCCGCCGTGGACGCCCTCGACCCCCGCACGGTCGACGTCGCCGTCGTCGCCGTCCCCAACCATCTGCACGCCCAGGTGGCGGCGGCCCTGCTGCGCCGAGGGATCTCCGTCTTCCTGGAGAAACCGGTCTGCCTGACCACGGCCGAGGCCGACACCCTCGCCCTGGCCGAACAGGACGGCGGGACACTGCTCGCCGGCAGCGCCGCCGCCCACCGAGGCGACGTACGCGAACTCGCCCGGCTGCTGCCCGGACTCGGCCGGATCCGCCACGTCGGCCTCGCCTGGGTCAGAGCGCGCGGAGTGCCGCAGCCCGGCGGCTGGTTCACCCAGCGCAGCAAGGCGGGCGGCGGCGTCCTCGTCGACCTCGGCTGGCACCTGCTCGACGTCCTCACCTCCCTCCTCGGCCCCGCCCCCGTCACCCAGGTGATCGGCTCGGTCTCCGACGACTTCGTCAACAGCGGTGCCTGGTCCGCCGCCTGGCGCGCGGACCGGCCCACCGACGTCCCGGCCGGCGACGTCGAGGACACCGCCCGCGGCTTCCTGGTCCGCGAGGACGGCATCTCCGTCTCCCTGCGGGCCAGTTGGGCCTCGCACGAGGCACTGGACGCCTGCGAGATCGTCGTCGAGGGCAGCGCCGGAACCGCACGGCTGCACTGCACCTTCGGCTTCAGCCCCAACCGGGCCCCCGAACCGGTCCTCACCCTCACCCGGGAAGGCAGCACCCGGCGGATCCCGCTGACCCCCGAACCCATCGGCACCGAGTACGGACGCCAGCTCGACGGCCTCGCCGCACTCCTCGCCGACCCGGACCGGCGCGGCCGGGCCGTCACCCAGGCCCGAGCCACCGTCCGGCTGGTCGAAAGCTTCTACGCATCGGCGCGCGCCTGCCGACCGGCGGACCGCGCCCCCGACTCCACCGCCCACGAGGAGGTGAGGACCGCATGACCACAGCGCCGGAACACCACGCGCACACCGACACCGGACAGCACCCCACGGTCCCCCGGCACGCCGTCGTCTTCGACCTCGACGGAGTCGTCGTCGACAGCTTCGCCGTGATGGCCGAGGCGTTCTCCGCCGCCTACGCCGAGATCGTCGGCGACGGCCCGGCACCCTTCGAGGAGTACCGGCGCCACCAGGGCCGCTACTTCCCCGACATCATGCGCCTCATGGACCTCCCCCTGGAGATGGAGGAACCCTTCGTCCGCGAGAGCTACCGCCTCGCCGACCGTGTCACCGTGTACGACGGCGTCGTCGACCTGCTGCGGACACTGAACGAACGCGGCCTCAGACTGGCCGTCGCCACCGGCAAGAGCGGCGAGCGCGCCCGGTCCCTGCTCGACGTCCTCGGACTGCTCCCGTACTTCGCCCACGTCATCGGCTCCGACGAGGTGCCCCGGCCCAAACCCGCCCCCGACATCGTCCTGCGCGCACTCGACCTCCTCGACCTCCCCGCCGACCACGCCGTGATGGTCGGCGACGCCCCCACCGACCTGGCCAGCGCCCACAGCGCCCACGTCACGGCCGTCGCCGCGCTGTGGGGCTGCCACGACGGCGCGGAACTGCTCGCCGCCGGCCCCGACGTCGTCCTGCACCGGCCCGCCGACCTCCTCGCCCACTGCCCGGCCCTGCCCGGCCACTGAACCGCGATGACAGCCGGACCGCCGTGGCACCTGGGCATCGACATCGGCGGCACGAAGGTCGCCCTGCGCGCCGAATCGGCGGACGGACGCACCGAGGACCACACGTTCGCCTGGCCGCACGACGAAGGCGGCCCGGAGCACGATCTGGCCCTCCTGGCGGCCGGCGTCGCCGCCCTGACGGCCCGCACCGGCGACCGCCCGCAGGCCGTGGGGGTCGCCG
>NZ_JBTYMC010000472.1:0-3653 GCF_054880855.1 Streptomyces sp. S6
CGGCGTGCGGGGGGCGGCGGCTGCCGATCGGGGTGACCGGCGTGCGCTCGCCGCGCGTGCTGTGCGGGCCAGGCGCGAGGTAGGCCGGGGTTCTCGGTGGGCGCGGCATGCCGAGCGGCGCCTTCTCCAGGTCGACGACCTTGCGGGGCGCCGCCAGCGAGACGGGGACGGTGACCGGTGTGACCGGACGACCGGCGGTCCTGCGACGCTCCCGCAGCCGGTCGCGCAGATCCAGCAGCCACACCTCGGCGCGGGCGATCAACGGCTCGCACCACGGCAGGGCGAGGAGCACCAGCAGCCCGGCGGCCCAGCCGAGGAAGACGTCGCTCAGCCAGTGCGTACCGAGGTAGACGGTGGTCAGCCCGACCCCCAGCGACACCACCGCGGACACGGCGGACAGCCAGCGGCGGGCACGCGGGGTGGACGCCAGATACGCCAGAATTCCCCAGGTCACGACCGCGTTGGCGGTGTGGCCGCTGGGGAATATATCGCCGCCGAGACCCATCTCGTTCGAGCCGACGGTCGTCGCGTAGTGCGGGCCGAGCCGGCCCATGCCGATCTTCGCGGCGCCGACCGTGAGGTTCAGCAGCAGCAGCGAGGCGCCGAGGGTGAGCAGCGGGCGCAGCGTGTGCTGGCGCCACGAACGCCAGCCGAGCCAGGCCGCCACCATCACCGCGGTCGGACCGCGCTGGCCGAGGACGACGTAGTAGTCGAGGAAGGCGTGGACCGACGGCCACTGCTGGTAGGGCCGGAAGAACATGACCTGCCAGTCGAACCGGACCAGCCACGAGGTCGTCACGACGAGCCAGACGATCGCCAGGTAGAAGGCGAGCGTCGCGGCCAGCAGCGCGACCCGGTGCCGGCTCATCCGCGGGAAATCGATGTGGGCCGGGCGTTCGGGCTCCCGGTCCAGCCTCGCGAACACCCGGTCCAGACGGGTGAGGTTTCGTTCGGTACGCACCCAATCGACGTTACAGCGAGTGAGGTCTGTTCCCTCGCGAATCCACGGCTTTGTGATGACGATGTGATGTGGGATTGCTCTCAGGATGTCGTTTATTCCCACGGAATCCGAAATCGACGGCCGTTCGTACCTTCATTTCCTTTGATCAATCCGGGGGTGAGTTTCGGCGGAGTTTTGAATGAGTTCGACTGGCGGTAGTCGGGAATTAACAGTGTCCGCAAAAACCGATCATGACAGGGTCAGGGCGGTCCGGATCCGTTCAGCCACCAGGCGCCGTACACCGCCGACGCCACCGCGACCCCGCCGACCACCAGCGCCGACCTCGCCGTACGCGAGCGGGTCAGCGCGAGAGCCAGGGGCAGCAGGACCGGGAACGCGGGCATCAGCAGCCGCGGTTTCGAGCCGAAGTAGCTCGACGCGCACAGCGCGAGGGCCAGCACGGCACCGGTGTACACGAGCAGCGGCAGCGGCTGGCGCTGCCGGACGCAGGCGGCGTACAGGCGCAGCAGCAGCGCGACCCCCAGGATCAGCGCGAGCCCCGCGAGAGCGCCGGGCACGGAGGTGAACTTCCCGGCGACGAAACGCGCGAAGGCGTAACCCCCGTCGAACCCGTTGCGCCAGCCCGCCTGCACGTCGAGATAGCCGAACAGGCCGCCACCCGTACGCCGCCCGACCCACAGTACGTAGCCCAGCGAACCGAGCGGCGCGAGAAACAGCCCGAGGGCGCGTGCCGCCGGGTGCGCGCCGGGTGGGGGCGCTGTACCGCCGGACGACACGGACGAGTGAACAGTGGCGTCGGCGGAACCCGGTGCCGTCGGGGTCCGTTCTCGGAGCAGGGAGGCCAGGCCGGCCGCCCACACCGCCAGCACCACCGCGAGCCCGACGGGCCGGGTCAGCCCGGCCAGGGAGGCGAGCGTCCCGGCCGTGACCCAGCGGCCGGTCAGGACCGCGTACAGCGACCAGGCGGCGAGCGCCGTGAACAAGGACTCGCTGTACGCCATCGACTGCACGATCCCGACCGGGAGCACGGCCCACAGCAGCACCGCGTACAGGGCCGCGCGACCGCCGTACACATGGTCCGCGACCGCGAAGATCCCCCAGGCCGCGGCGAGAGAGGAGAGGAGGGAGACGACGAAGCCCGCGTCGGCGTACGACAGCGGGGTCAGCGAGTGGAGGAGGCGCTCCAGCCACGGAAGGAGAGGGAAGAACGCCAGGTTCGAGTGGACGTCGCCGTTCGGCAGGCGCACCTCGTAGCCGTACCCCTGCTCGGCCACGCGGACGTACCACAGCGCGTCCCAGCGCGCCGTCAACAACGTGTACGCGCTCTTGTCCCGCACGGCGCTCCACACCGCCAGCATCACCAGGCCCAGCGTGCGGACGGCCGCGTACCCCAGCAGGGCCGGGGCGGCCCGGCGCAGGGCGGGGTGGATGCGTGCCGGGATCTCGATCATGGGCTCGATTATCGGGCCCACGTGGACGAGTGGTGTACGCCACATGGGTTCCCGGTGGCGTCTGAGAGGTCCGCCACGTGATCGGAGGGCGAACTCGCGTACGCTGCGATGCACTCGCCGTTCGTCCGCGCGGGCCGAAGACGCCGCTCCTCTCCGGCCGAGTCGCGGGGAGTCCCCACCCCGTGAACCCGTCGAACGCGCGAATCAGCTGGGAGGTACGCACATGTCCGGGACGATCACGGCCACAGCTGTGCGCCGACGCTCGGCGGATCAGACCGGGGCCCAGCGGTGGATCGTCCTCGTCGTCCTGTGCGTGAGCCTGCTGCTGGTCGCCGTCGACGCGACCGTGCTGCATGTGGCGGTGCCCGCCGTCACGGAGGACCTCAAGCCCGGGGCGATCGAGCTGCTGTGGATCGTCGACACGTATCCGCTCGTCTGCGCGTCCCTGCTGATCCTGTTCGGGACACTCGGGGACAAGGTCGGGCGGCGGCGGGTGCTGCTGCTCGGGTACGCGCTGTTCGGGGTGGCGTCGGCGATGGCCGCGTTCGCGCAGAGCGCGCAGGTGCTGATCCTCGCGCGGGCGCTGCTCGGGGTCGGCGGGGCGATGATCATGCCGGCCACGCTGTCCATCCTCCGGCAGGTGTTCCCCGACCGGCGGGAGCGGGCGCTGGCCATAGGGATCTGGAGCGCGGTCGCGGCGGTCGGTGCCGCCGTGGGGCCGCTGCTCGGGGGGTTCCTGCTCGAACACTTCTGGTGGGGGTCGGTCTTCCTCGTCAACATTCCGCTGATGCTGGTCAGTCTGCCGGTCGGGCGGTGGCTGCTGCCCGAGTCCAAGGGGGAGACCGACGGGCCGTGGGACGTCGTCGGCGCGCTCATGGCCGCCGGCGGGCTGTTCGGCGTCGTCCTCGGCGTGAAGCGGCTCGGCGGCGGTGAGTTCGGGGCGCTCACCTTCGTCCCCGTCGCCCTCGGCGCGGTGCTGCTCGTGCTGTTCGTGCGGCGGCAGCGGCGGCGGCCGTTCCCTCTCGTGGACCTGCGGATGTTCGCGCGGCCCGCGTTCGGGACGTCCGTGCTGTGCATCGTGCTGGCCATGCTGGCGCTGGTCGGGCTCGAACTGATCGCCGCGCAGTATCTCCAGCTCGTGCTCGGGCTGTCGCCGTTGCAGACGGGGCTGCGGCTGCTGCCGCTCACCCTCGCCGCGATGGCAGCGGGGCTGGCCGGGGCGCGGCTGCTGCGGCGGGTCG
>NZ_JBTYMC010000473.1:0-3632 GCF_054880855.1 Streptomyces sp. S6
CGGCCGCACCCGCGAGGCCGGCCGCGCCCGAGCGGAGGTCGAGGACGATGACGGGGCTGGTCATTCGACGTCCTTCCACGGGTCGCCGGGCTCACCCGCGCCGGGGCGCCTGACCTGCTCCTGCGCGCTCGCCGTGAACCGGGGGCGGGCCGGGGTGTCGGGTTCCTCGCCGGGCCAGCCGTCCGCTCCGGCGCCGTGGCCGGCGAAGGGCGGGAGGGGTTGTTCGCGGGGGCGTTCCGCGTCGCCGGGGCGGTCGTCCCAGGGGAACGGCCCCTTGGGGCGCGGCTCCTGACGGTCCGTCACCTCGATCTCCAGGAGGGCCTGGCGCAGGGAGCGCAGGGTCGGGGCGACGGCGTTCTTGTCGGCGAACGGGGTGTCGAGGGCGGCGGGCAGGAGTTCGGTCCAGAACTCCAGGAGGGAGTCGGCCCATTCGCCGGAGGTGTGCACGGAACGCGCCAACCGGTCCCGGATCAGGGCGACCTGACGGGGCGCCAGCTCCTCGACGACGTGCGTGTACAGCCGGTGGGGGCCCTCTGCGCCGTCGGCGATGCCGTTCGCGCTGCGCTCCATGAGGGCCTGGCAGTACGTCTCGACGACCGTGTCCTCGTTGAGCAGCGCGATGTGCTCGTAGGCGTGCAGGAGCCGCGCCCAGCCGGAGACGCCGCCCCGGTGCCGGTCGCCGAGGCGCAGTTCGATGCCGGGGACGTCGGTGGTGACGTCGTCGGGGAGGCTGCTGTGCAGGCGGACCAGGACTTTCACCGGCGCGTCGGCGGTGCCCTCGACGACCTCGACCTGTCCCTTCCACAGGGCGCACAGCAGCCGGTGCAGGATCTCCCGCCGGTCCTCGGCGGTCGCGGCGAGCCACTCGCCGCCGCGTCCGAGGCGCTGGCGCCAGTCGAGGTAGTCGGCGGCGACCTCCGTCTCCCGGGCCTTCGCCCAGCGCCGCAGCACCTTGCGGACCTCGGGCACCTCGGTGAGGCTCATCTCGCGGCGGAACAGGACGACGGTGATCGAGTCGGTCTCGACGCCGTTGAACTCGGTCGTGCCGCGCGGCAGTGAGAGGTTCTTCCTCAGGTAGTCCTCGACGGTGTCCTTCGCCGACGAACGCGGGTACACCACCAGGACCTTGAGGGGTCCGCCGCCCTCGGGGACGAAGCCGTGCGGGATCAACCCGGCGATCTTGAACCGGAACTGGTCGAGGGCCGCCTTGCCGACGGCGCCGTCGGCGGCGGAGACCCCGGCCGCCGCCTCCAGGAGCATCGCCATGGACGGCAGGAGCGGCTTCTCGTCGTGCAACGTGCCGCTCTGCGCGAAGAGTTGCTTGATCCGCTGCTCGATGGCCGCCTTGACGGGGGCGGTCGCCGCCTCGGGGTTGCGGCGGGCGGTCGTGCGGGCCGCCTGCCACGCCTCGGCGCCGACGAGGGCGTGCACGAGGGCCGCTTCATCGTCGCTGTCCCTCAAGTTCTCGCGTTTCGTGAGGCGTTCGCGCAGGTCGTCGTAGAAATCGGTGAGGTTGTTCTGCGGGGGCAGCAGGTAGGAGACGCCGGTGCGGTCGTCGTACAGCTCCATCACCTGGGCCTTGTAGGCGCGGGGTTCCTCCTCGCGGTGTTTGTGGAACGCCTGGACGAGGGCGGTGACTTCGGCGGTGAGGGCGGCGGACTTGGGGCGCCAGCGCTGTTCCTCCCCCCGCCACGCCTCGTGCCAGATCGCCTTGGTGCGGGCCGCGTACCAGGTGTTCTGCTCGGCCTCCGTGCGCTCCTTGAGTTCGTCGTGCCGGGCGCGGGAGAGGCGGGCGGCGATGCCGTCCTTGAACTTCGGTACGGCGGGCGGGAGAAGGGCCCGGTTCTCGCCGCCGCCGGGTTCGCGGCCCCGGTTCTCCAGCATGCCGACGACACCTTGCCGGGTCACCGGGTCGGGGTCGCCGGGGACGCCCTTGACGACGCGCTCCACCTGGAAGGGGTCCATGGTGCGCAGGGCGCGTTCCAGGGCCGTCTGCGGGGAGAACTGCTCGGCGAGCACCGGCACCCGGCGTGCGACCCGGCGCCGCAGGTCCTCCAGGGTGGCCTGCATCTCGCGCAGGCGGATCGTCAGGGCCTCCTCGATGCCGGCCCCGCCGCGCTGCACGGGGCGTGCCTCGGGCGGCGGCAACGGATCGCGGTTCCACAGCTCTTCGAGGCCCGCGTCCGCGAACATGCGGCGCACGGTCCCGGCGTACTCGTGGCTGTGCTGCGCGGAGGCGTCCGCGAGGCGGCTCACGCCGTGCGCGAGGAGCCGGGCGGACACCAGGTCGGCGAGGGGTTCCAGGGGGACGGTCATCGCGGCGACCAGGCTCGTGGAGACACCCCGGTGCCCGATGCCCGACTTGGCGCGGATCCGCCGTTTGGCGTCGGAGTTGATGAAGCTGGACGCGAACGTCTGGTGCTCGTCGTCCCGTTGGGGGGCGTCGCCCAGTTCGGCGCCGATCAGCGACATGATGAGCGACACCATCGAGCGGCGCAGGTCGTCGGGGCGGATCCCGGCGGTGCGGCTGAAGAGGAACGCCGTCGGCATGACACCGGAGTCGAGGCGCACGACGCGGTCGTGCGGGTAGCGGATCGCGGTGCCGGAGGCGTCGTCGACGTCGCCGATCACGTCGTCCGCGACGGGCACGTTCTGCTCGTCGACCAGCCGGAACAGGTCCACCACGGCGCGTGCGGCGTTGAGTTCGGCGTCCCGGCCGCCGCCCTTGGCGAGGGGGAACGCGGACGGCATCACGACGAGCGGGTAGATGCGGGCGCCGCTGAAGTTCTTCTCCTTGAACGCCTGCCCGATGAAGTGCAGGTAATCCAGGAAGATCCCGGTGCCGGTGCCGCCGGCGACGGAGAACGCGACGAACACGTCGCAGCCGGAGATCGGGCCGCCGCCGAGCCGGCTCAGCTCGCCGCCGGAGCGCCCGATGATGTCGATGGCCTGCTGGAGCGGGCCCATCACGGGCGTCATGTCGTCGCGCAGGAGCGTCCCGAAGAGGGCGGCGCGGCCGACCGTCGGGAGCTGTCCCGCGCCGTTGCGCAGCGGGGTGATGCGCGGTTCGGTGGCCTGCGGGGGCAGCCAGTCGCGGGTCTCGCGCGGGATCGCGGCGCGCAGTTCACGGGTCACGCTCGGGGAGCTGTCGTAGCCGGGGAGCAGGTCGTGGCTGGCGCGGGCGGTGCGGGCGTACGCGGCCTGGAGTGCGGGTTCCACGCTCAGGTGGGGCAGCCGGCCGAGTTCGGCCTCGCTGTAGTCGGCGTACACGAACTGGAGGCATTCGGGCAGCTGGTAGCGCTGGCTGATGCCGCGCGAGGCGAGGGCGGTGCCGTCGGGGCCGCACAGCGAGGCGCGCAGGCGGCGTTCCAGCTCCGCCCCGACGAGCCCTCCCGTACCGCCCAGACCGACGTACAGCATCGGCTGGTTGATCTTCATGAGGTGCCTTCCACTGGGCGGTTCACAGATCGGGGTGACCGGCTTCGGAGGGGTAGGGCTCCCACGTCTCGGCGGGCTGCGGGGCGGCCGTACCGTCGACGACCTTCAGGACCAGGTCCTCGCCCGCGCTCACCGGCTCCCCGGGCCGCACGGTCACCGCGTCGCCGGTGCCGCGCCGCAGCTCCACGTCCCCG
>NZ_JBTYMC010000474.1:0-3585 GCF_054880855.1 Streptomyces sp. S6
GAGAAGACGCCGATGTTGTCGCCGCGTGCGGAGCGGGGGTCGATGCCGGCCTGTTCCAGGGCTTCCCAGGAGGTTTCGAGGAGGAGCCGCTGCTGCGGGTCCATGGCGAGGACGGCTGCCTGGACGCGGCGTTGGACGCCGAGTTTGGCCAGCAGGCGGGAGATGTGGTTCTTGACGGTCTTCTCGGAGAGGTACAGCTTCTTGCCGATCTCCCGGTTGGTGAGCCCGTCCCCGATCAGCGCGAGGATGTCGCGTTCGCGCGGGGAGAGGCCGGCGAGTTCGTCGGGGACGGCCGGGGTGTCGGCGGGCGTGGCACGCAGGGAGCGCATGAGGCGGGCGGTGGTCGCGGGGTCCAGCATCGACTGCCCGGAGGCGACCGTGCGGACGGCCGAGACCAGGTCGGAGCCCTTGATCTGCTTCAGGACATAGCCCGACGCCCCGGCCATGATGGCGTCGAGGAGGGCGTCCTCGTCGTCGAACGAGGTCAGCATCAGGCACGCCAGCTCCGGCATCCGGTCGCGCAGTTCGCGGCAGACGGTGATGCCGTCGCCGTCCGGGAGGCGGACGTCCAGGACGGCGACGTCCGGCCGCAGCGCCGGGCCCCGCACGAGGGCGTGCTCGACCGTGCCGACGTCGCCCACGACCGTGATGTCCGGCTCGGCGTCCAGGAGGTCCGTCAGGCCACGGCGTACCACCTCGTGGTCGTCGAGCAGGAACACACGGATCGGGTCCTGCTCGGTGAAGGTGCGTGCCTGCGCCATGACGACCTCTCGGAGTGCGGACGTGCTGCCCACGACGATCATGACCGGCCGGACCGCAGCACACTAGGGCCGACCGGCCCCATCCTCCGACGTCTTCCCCGCGGGCACCAGCTCGAACTCCACGTCCACGACCCCTTCGACCGCGCGCACCAGACGGGCGGCCACCGGCACCAGGGAGGTGTCGCGCATCCGTCCGGCGAGGGTCACCACGCCGTCGTGGACGTCGACCCGCAGCAGGGAGGCGGGCTGGGGGAAGAGCAGGCCGACGATCTCGCGGCGGATCTCCTCGGCGATCGCCTCGTCCTCGCGCAGGAAGACCTTGAGGAGGTCGGTGCGGCTGACGACGCCCTCCAGCCTGCCGAGTTCGTCGACGACGGGCAGGCGCTTGACCCTGGCCCGTGCCATCGTGCGGGCGGCCTGGGCGAGCGTGGTGCCGGGGCGGACGGTGAGCGCGGGTGCGGTCATCAGGTCCCCGGCCCGTACCCCGCCGGCCTTCTCGATGTCCTTGAGGCGGCGCAGCTGGGTGTACCGGTCGGGGTCGCCGTCGCGGAACTCCTCCTTGCACAGGAGGTCCGCCTCGGAGACCACGCCGACCACCCGCTCCTCGCCCTCGACCACGGGCAGGGCGCTGATCCGCCACTCCCGCATCAGCCGCACGATCTCCTTGAAGGGCGCGTCCCGTCCGACGCTGACGACGGTGTGCGTCATGACGTCGCTGACGATGTGGGGTGTGCCGTGCATCGGGTCCCTCCCCGTCTCAGATGCGGGTGCCCGCGCCGTACGGCGCGTACAGGTCGAGCAGCCTGGTGCGGGCGGAGCGCAGCCGGTGGGCCAGCACGCCGCCCACCCACAGGGCGACGGAGTTGCCGAGCGCCGGGTCGTCCTGGCACAGGAGGCGGACGGCGACGGCGTCGAACTCGTGGGCCCGTACCGGTGTGGTGGCCTCGGCGCCCAGGTGCCAGGCGTGCGGGCCGAGCAGCCAGGACCAGCCGATCAGCTCGTCGTGCCCGAGCCGTTCGATGACGGCCGCCCGGCGGCCGGGCACCCGCATGTCGAGGGCGACCTGCCCGGTGCGCACGACCCAGAACCGGTCGGCCCGCCCGCCCTCCTCGAAGAGCCGGGTGCCCGCCGGGAAGCTCACCTCCCTCGCGAGGCGCATCAGCCGGTGCCGGTGCTCGGCGGGCAGGGCGCGCAGCATGCTGGGGGTCGGGGCGGCGTTCATGGTGTCCTCCCGCACGGGGGCGTGTTCGGTTCCGCCTCCAGCCTGCGCCCGCTCCTCCCGCCGCAACGAGGGGCCGTTCGGCCCGCCGGCCGCGCCGAACGGCACTCTCCCCGGCCGCCGCCCCGATGAGGGCCGTTCGGCCCTGTACGCACCGACCTTCGGCATCCGGCGCCGGACGCCGTGGCTGACGACAGTGAGGGCATCGGGGCGAACCCGAACCGTCCCTGATCCGCGACCACAGCCGACCGTCACGGCCTTTCCCGGAGGTGGCAGACATGCCCCGCACGATCACCGTCGGCCTGGACGGCTCCCCCGAGAGCCTGGCCGCCGCCGAATGGGCCGCGCACGAGGCCGAGTCGCGCGGACTCCCGCTGACGCTGACCCAGGTCTGGGAGCTGATCCCCGAGCCGATGGCCCAGGCTCCCCTGCTCGGCCTGGAGACCCTCCGGCACTGCACGGACCGTGTCCCCCGAGAGGCCGCCGCGGGGCTGCGCCTGCGCCATCCCGGTGTCGAGGTGACCGGTGAGCACGTGCCGGGCTCGCCCTCCGACGTCCTGTGCAGGGCCTCGAAGGACGCGGAACTCCTCGTCCTCGGCTCGCGCGGGCTGGGCCGGATCGGCGGTTTCGTGGTCGGTTCCGTCGGGCTGAGTGTGGTCGCCCACGCCCAGTGCCCGGTGGTGTTCGTCCGCGCCCGCCGGCAGGAGGCGCTGCGGCCGGTCGTCCTGGGTCTGGACACCGACCACCCCGACAGCACCTTGATGGACTTCGCGTTCGACGCCGCCGCCCGCCGCCGCACGCCGCTGCGTGTGGTGCACGCCTGGAACCCGTCGCCGTACATCGCCTACTGCGCACCCGACAGCCCGCCTCTGCACGAGGCCCTGAAGCTCGACGACGCCGAGGCGCTGGCCGAGGCGGTGCGCCCGTGGCGGCAGAAGTTCCCGGACGTCGAGGTCACCGAGGAGTCCTCGTACGGCGGCGCCGCCGCGCACCTCGTCGCCGCCGCCCGGGACGCTTCCCTGGTCGTGGTCGGCCGCCGTGGCCGGCGCAGCCCGTTCGGCACGCACATCGGGCACGTCACGCACGCCGCCCTGCACCACTCCCCCGCCCCCGTCGCCGTCGTGTCCCACGGCTGACCCACGACAAGGAGAGCAACTCCCATGGAGACAAAGGCCGGACGCCCCTCGTGCGGGGCGGTGAAGCTCGCGCGAGGACCGGTCGTCGTCGGTGTCGACGGCACCGAGGCGAGCCTGCGGGCCATGGACTGGGCGGTCGACGAGGCGGCCCTGCGGGGCGTGCCGCTGCGCCTGGTGCACGCCACGACATGGCGGGAACAGGAAGAGGACGGCTGGGGCGGTGACTGCCGGCTCCTGGAGTCCGCCGCCCGGCGTGCCGGGCGCCGCGCCCCGGACGTCCGGATCTCCACCGAGGTCGCCGGTGAACAGGCCGAACAGGCGCTGCTGCGGGCCGGTCGGGAGGCCGGGGTGCTGTTGCTGGGCACCCGGGGCCGCGCCGAGTTCACCGGCCGGCTGCTCGGCTCGGTGAGCCTGGCCGTGGCCGCCCACGCCGACTGCCCCGTGATCGTGGTGCGCGGCGGCCAGGACG
>NZ_JBTYMC010000475.1:0-3573 GCF_054880855.1 Streptomyces sp. S6
CCGCGCCGGGAGACCGCGAGCGCCGACCCCGGCCGGCCCACCCGCCCCGGCCGCTCGGGGCCCAGCTCCTCCAGGAGCCCGGCCCGTATCAGCTCGTCCACCAGCGTCGACACAGCCGTCCGCGTCAGCCCGATCCGGGAGGCCACCGCCGCCCGTGACAGCGGTCCCTCCGCGCTGACCGCGTGCATGACCCGCGCGAGGTTGCGGCGCCGCATGCCCTGCTGGGTGTCGGAGGACACCGGGCCGGAGCCGGTGGGGCGGGGGTCGTGCAGCGGTGCGGTCATACGGGGGCGTCCTTCGGGCGACGGGTCAGGAGTCCGTCGAGATTCTTCCGGTATCAACCCAGTCTTGCCCTGTCCCTGTCGTTTCCGCAGTCCGGTGAGGTACGGCTGTCCTGTCGCGCTTCTCGCGGTTTCTGGACAGTACCCCAGACGCAACGGCGCGACCCGTCCGCCCGAAGCCACGCTCCCGCCGCGACAGCCACCGCCGCCGCCCCGTACGCCCACGCCTGGAGCGGTCCGCCGCCGAGGTAGAGGGCGGTGCCGGCGAGGGTGAGGGTCAGCCACTCCCAGCGGCCGTCCAGGGCGACGAGGGCGATGGTCAGCAGGGAGTACCAGGGGTAGTTCGGGGAGAAGAGGAGGAGAGCGGTGCCGGTGAGGAGGAGGGCGCCGCGCCAGGGGCGGGCGGGATCGCCGCGCCACCACACCGTCAGCGCGGTCACCGCGAGCAGGACGACGGCCGTCGCACCGGCGGCGGTGTCCGGCAGCAGCAGCCGCAGCAGGGCGAACCGGCGGACGTCACCGGGCTCGTAACCCTCCTCGTGGAGGTAGCCGGGCAGATAGCCGAGGACCCCCGTCCCCGAGGCGAGCACGTACGGCAGGTACGCGAACGCCACAGCGGCGACGGCCGCCCCCGCGACCCGCAGGACACGGGCCGGGCCCCGCTGCCCCGACAGGGCCCCGGGCAGCGCCAGCACCGGGAGGAGCTTCACGGCGATCGCCGCGCCGAGGAGCGCGCCCCGGCGGGCACCGGCGGTGGCGGTGCCGAGCGCCAGGACGGTGAACAGGACGCCGAGCGTGTCGACATGGGCGTTGTTCACCGCCTCCAGCGCCACGGCCGGGCACCACCCCCACAGCGCGGCCCGCCTCGGATCGCCTCTGCGGCGCAGTACCCGCAGCAGCGCGAGCGTGGTGCCGAACGCCAGGACGGCGCCGCCCACTTGGACCGGCTTGTGCCGGCTGTCCGGCGGCGACAGGACATGGACGCCGAGGAACCAGCCCTCCGCGACCGGCGGATAGATCGTCGGGACGGCCGGCCGGTTGATCCGCACGCACAGCCCCTCGGCCGTCCGGTGCAGCCCCCACCCCTCGCAGGTCCGCGACGCGGGGAACAGCCAGCCGTCGCGCAGCCGGGACAGCTCCGGCGCGGTCGGCGGGTGCGCGTACGGGGAGATCCCGGCCGCCTGCACCCGGCCGTCCCAGGCGTAGCGGAACATGTCGTCGCTGGTGCGCGGCGGCGCGGTCAGCCCCGCGAGGGCGATCGCGGCGGAGCCCGCCAGGACGAGGACGGCCGCGGCGCGGGCGGGGACTTTCCGCACGGTCCACACGGCGGCGGCGAACAGCATCCAGGCCACGGCGTATCCGGCGAGCAGCTCACCGGGCGCGCTGAGGTTATCGCCCGTGTGGAGGGTGGTGACGAGGACGGTGGTGAGGGCGGTCAGGAGAGCGGCGGTGACGGCGATACGGGTCCGGGCTGCGCGGGCCGGCGACCGGGGCTCCGGCCGGTACTGGACGGCGGTGTCGGTCACGGACGGCCCTTCTCCCCGGCGGGCTCGGTGCGGCGGCGGTCCTGCTCGCCGGGGTGCTCCGGGTGACGGCGGCCCTTCTCCCCGTCGGGCTCGGTGTGGCGACGTTCTTTCTCCCCGGCACACTCCACTTGCCGCCAGTCCCTCTCCCCGGCGTGCTCCGGGCGGCGGAGTTCCAGGAAGGCCCGGCCCTCGGTCGTCCAGCGCCCGGTGAGGATCCACCTCGTGGCGTCGGCGGCCCGCGACAGGGCGGTGGTGCCGATGCGTGCCCAGGGGAAGGGGCGGCTGTGTCCGCCGTGCCCGTTCTCGACGCGGACGTTGAGACGGTCGTCCACGTCCTGCGCGGCGGCCTCGACCAGCAGCCGTCCGCCGGGCCGGACCAGTTCACGCGCGCGGGTGAGGAGGGCGGCCGGGTCGCCGCCGATGCCGATGTTGCCGTCCATCAGCAGGGCCGTACCCCAGCGGCCTTCCCCCGGGAGTCGCTCGAAGACGTCCCGCCGCAGCGCGGCCCCGCCGTGCAGACGGGTGCGGGCGACGGCGGCCGGGCTCACGTCGACGCCGAGCACCCGGACACCCCGGGCCGTCAGGGCCGTCACCAGGCGTCCCGGTCCGCAGCCGACGTCCAGGACAGGCCCGGTGCAGCGGCGCAGGACCCGCAGATCGGCGGCGTCGGGGGGTGCGCAGAAGCGTTCCACGTCGAGGGGCAGCAGTTCGGCGGCGCCGGGCGGGCGGGGGGACAGCAGGCGCAGGTGGAGAGGGCCTCGGCCGGTGTGCAGGGCCCGGCTGTAGGGGTCGTCGGTCCAGGGTGCGTCGCCGCCGGTGCGCGGGCGGTCCGTCGTACGTGTTCCGCTCATCCGACACGCTCCGAGAGGGTGGCCAGTGCGGCGGCGAAACGGGAACCCGACGGGCAGCGGGCGGCCACCGCTGCGGCGTCCGGCGCGGTGTCGACGTCCCGCAGCTCCGGCAGATCGGCGACCGTCAGCCCGGCCTCGACGAGCCTGCGGCGCTGGACGGCGCCGGTGCAGTTGGTGGACATGGGGACGCCGCGCACGAGCGTCCCCGTGCGGGCCGGGTCGGCGAGGCCGAGGGCCCAGAAACCGCCGTCGGCGGCGGGGCCGAGCCAGGCGTCGTGCCCGGTGCGGCCGACGGGGGCGAGGAGGTCCGGGGTCAGCTGCGGGGTGTCCATGCCGACGAGCAGGGCGGGGCCGTCGGCGCAGCGCTCGAAGGCGGTGGCGATGCGCTCGTCGAGGCCGCCGGGGGACTGGGGGACGACGTCGTAGCCGGGCGGCAGCCAGGGGCCGGGGTCGCCGTCGAGGACGAGCACGCGGCGGCGGGCGGGGACGCCGAGGAGGGCGTGGAGGGTGTCGGCGAGGGAGGCTTCCGCGAGGGCGGCTGCCTCCTGGGGGGTGTAGGGCGGGGTGAGGCGGGTCTTGACGCGGCCGGGGACGGGTTCCTTGGCGATGACGAGGAGAGTGAGGGGGGAGTTCACCGGGTGCCTCCCGCAAGGCTCGCGGCGGTGTCCGGGCGTTCCGCGAGGACCGTCCGCATGTCCCGCACCGCCTGCCAGGTGCCGCGCCACGTGCCGGTGACTTTCGAGCGTCCCGCGCGCGGGAGGTACGGGACGTCGGTCTCGGTCACCCGCCAGCCCGCGTCGGCGGCCCGGACGACCATCTGGAGGGGGTAGCCGGAGCGCCGGTCCGTCAGGTCCAGGGCGAGCAGCGCCTCGCGGCGGGCGGCGCGCATCGGGCCGAGGTCGCGCAGCCGCAGTC
>NZ_JBTYMC010000476.1:0-3530 GCF_054880855.1 Streptomyces sp. S6
CGGGTGGCGGCGGCCGAGGCGGTGCCCCGGGCCTTCGTCGCCTCGGCCTCCGCACCGGCGGCCTGCTTGACGCGGGTCGCCTCGGCGCCGGCCGCCAACTCCGTCTCCCTCGCCTTGGCCTGAGCCGCCGAGATACGCGCGTCGCGTTCCGCCTCGGCGAGCGTGCGCTTCTCGTACGCCTTCGCGTCGGCCGGTTTACGGACGTCCGCCTGGAGCTGCTGTTCGCGGCGGTGGGCCTCCAGTTCGGCGACACGGGTCTCCTGGACGACGACCTCCTGACGGGCGCCGGCCTCGGCGAGGGGCCCCGCCTGCCGGGCCTTCGCCGCCGCGTGGTCGCGTTCGGCCTGGTACCCGGCCTGGAGGATCTCGCTGTCGCGCGTCGCCTCCGACATGCGCGCGGCGGCCTGCTGCTCCGCCTCGGTGGCCAGCCGGTTGGCCTCGGCCTGCGCGATGCGCGCGTCCCGCTGGACGGCCGCCGCGTGCGGCATCGCCAGGTTCTGGATGTACCCGGTGGGGTCCTCGATCTCGTGGATCTGGAGCGAGTCGACGATCAGCCCGAGCTTCTCCATCTCCGACCCGCACGCCGCCCGCGTCTGCCCGGTCAGCTTCTCCCGGTCCCGGATCATGTCCTCGACCGTCAACCCGCCCACGATGGACCGCAGATGACCCGCGAACACGTTGTGCACCCGCTCGGACATCAGCCGCTGCTGGTCCAGGAACCGGCGGGCCGCGTTCGCGATCGACACGAAGTCGTCACCCACCTTGAAGATGACAACTCCCCGCACCTTCAGCGGAATCCCCTGGTGCGTGACGCAATCCACGTGCAGCTCGGTCTCGTTGAGGTCCAGCGACAGCTTGCGCACGGCCTGCACCCCCGGCAGCACCAGCGTGCCGCGCCCCGTGACGATCCGGAACCCCATCCCCGCTTCGAGCCCCTCGGTCCGATGGTTCGAACCCGAGATGATCAACGCCTCGTTGGGCTCCGCGACCCGCCACATCATCTTGAACACACCGATCAGCGCGAGGACGGCGACAACCGCCACCCCCGCCACGACGCCGACGACCATCGGCATACGCCCCCTTTGGATGGTGCCCTTTCGGCACCGAACGAAAGGGAGTGTGCGCCCGTGCGCGCCCCAGGAGAAGACACCGCTCGATCCTTGTCACAACCTTGACGCACACCGCCCTCACCTGGGGCTTCGCCTGCTCAACTGTCGTACGCGGCCGTGACGTAGACGGTCCTCGGCGGCAGGTGCTCCACCACCATCACCAGCTTTCCCGGCTCGAACCGCTCCCCGCTGTTCGCCGGGTACGCGAGGAAGTGCTCCGCCCCGCCCCGCACCCGGACGATGACCTCCCCGACGAGTCCGGGACCGACCACTCCCGTGACCCGCCCCATCAGCCCGACCATCGACGCGTCGTCCATGGACACAGGGTAGGCCCACAGGTCACAGGTGCGGTCGGCCGACGAGGGAAGGGCTCCGCGAAGGGCTGCGCAAAGGATTGACGTGTCCAATTCACGCCCTTACTTTCTGATCGACTTTCCGAACTCCGTTCGGCAGGTCGAACCCTGATGCGTTGTAGGGAGAGCCGCATGACCCCACGTCCCCCCACCTCCCGCCGCAGCCTGCTGCGCGCCCTCGCCGTCCTCCCCGCCGGCGCCCTGCTCCTCGGAGAGACGGGCACCGCCCTCGCCGCCGCCCCCACCGCCGGCTCGGCCACGAGATACACCATCGTCCCGTTCCTGAACAGCGACGACGGCACCGTCAACGTCTACACCTCGGACGACGGCACCGACTTCCGGCTCGCCAAGTCCTCCGCGTACACGCCGCCGCGCAACCGGATCCGCGACGCGAGCGTCTTCCGGCACACGGACGGCAACTACTACCTCACCTACACCACACACACCTGGCAGGACGTCAGCACGACGATCGGCTTCGCCCGCAGCCCCGACCGGCTCAACTGGACGTTCCTGTACGACTACCCGGTCCCGATCGCGGGCCTCTCCCGCGCCTGGGCCCCGGAGTGGTTCGTCGACGCCGACGGCAGTGTCAACGTCATCGTGTCCTGCTCCCTCACCGGCGACGAGTGGATCTTCACCCCGTACCGGCTCCGCGCCACCGACTCCGCGCTCACCGCCTGGAGTTCCCCGGTCGCCCTCGCCGGGCTCGGCGCCAACCACATCGACACGTACATCGTGCGCACCGGCTCGACGTACCACGCGTTCACGAAGAACGAGACGACGAAGTACATCGAGTACGCGACGGCGGGGTCTCTCAACGGCCCCTACACGCTGTCCAGGACCGGCGACTGGGCGGGCTGGGGCAGCTACCGCGAAGGCCCCTCGGTCGTCCAACTGGACAACGGCGCCTGGCGGATCTACTTCGACGGCTACGGCGACGGCAAGTACTACTACAGCGACAGCTACGACACCTTCGCCACCTGGTCCGCCCCCAAGGCCCTGCCCGCGATCTCCGGCACGGCCCGGCACTTCACGGTCGTCAAGGAGACCGTCGGCGGCGGGCCCGCCCTCACCAGGAACGCCACCCGCTCCTTCCGGTCCGTCAACTACCCCACCCGGTACTGGCAGTCAGAGTCCGCCCTCCTCAACCTCCCCGTCGTCAGCGGCTCCGGCACGGCCGCCGAGAAGCAGGCGGCCACCTTCACCGTCGTCGCCGGACTCGCCGACGCGAACGCGTACTCCTTCCGCGACCTCGTCGGCAACCACCTGCGCCACTGGGACTTCCGCGCCCGCTTCGACGCGAACGACAACACGTCCACCTTCGCCCGCGACGCCACGTTCGTCGCCCGCACCGGCACCACCTCCGGCGCCGTCCGCTTCGAGTCGTACAACTACCCCGGGTACTACCTCCGCCACTACGACTACCAACTCCGCGTGGCCCCCTCCGACGGCACCGACATCTTCCGGCAGGACAGTTCGTTCCTGCCGGTGACGGCCTGGGGCTGAGCCGCACGTCCCCCGGCCCGGGAGTCGGTGCCGGGCGTGGGTGCTCAGGAGGAGGTCGGCCGGGGGGCCGGTGCCCACCAGTAGACGTGGTCGACACGCCAGCCGTGCACCGGCAGATCGGGGACGGTCCGCCGGAGGCCCCCGCCGTCCGGCGCGGGCGTGTGCACGACGCTGCCGATCAGCGGACGGCCCAGAGCGTGGGCGTGTGCCAGCGCGGCCCGGGTGAGCTCGGCCGTGACGAGCGTGGGGGCGGGGGCGCCGTCGGTGAGGATGTCGACGAGTTCGACGACGGTCTCCCCCGTCGTCTCGTCGTCGCGGTCGGTCAGGAACGTCGCGTGGCCCACGGTCCTGCCCTCGTGCCGGGCCATGAGGGACACCCGGTCGGGCGACGCGCACACGCGGTCCGCCTCGGCCCGGGCCGCCGCCCCGGACACCGGACGCCCCACGTCCGCGCCGGCCGTGACGAACGCCTGCGCGAGCCAGAGCCGGACCAGTTCCTCGTCCACGGGTCCGTCCGCCGGGGTCGCGGCGGGCCCGCCCCGCACCGCCGGCGGCGGGTGGC
>NZ_JBTYMC010000477.1:0-3526 GCF_054880855.1 Streptomyces sp. S6
CGTTGTGGCGGCGGTGAACCGCGGGTTCAGCCGCACGGCGGGTGGTACGGGAGGTCTGCCGGTGGAGGCCAGCGGGGTGCCGCCGGTCACCTTGAACGCGGCGACGCCGTGCGCGGGGACGCTCGCCGAGAGGGCGGTCGACGTGGCGCCGGTCCACAGGTCGGTGAGGGTCAGCGGGCCTCCGGTGAGGCCGATCTGCGCGGCGGTCGTGGAGATCGTCGCGGTCGCGGAGCCCCGGTTGAACAGGCCGACGGCGACGGATCCGTCGGCCAGCGGCTTGGCGAACACCTCGGTGTTCCCGTCGTCACGCACCCGGCGCCCGCCCGCGCCCAGCGAGTCCTGGTTCACCGCGATCAGCCGGGAGTTGCGCAGGACGGCGCTGATGTCGGCGGACATCGTCCGGATGTCGTTGCCGGCCATGAGCGGGGCCGCCATCAGCGCCCACAGCGTGAAGTGGGAGCGGGACTCGGTGAGGGTGAGTCCGGGGCGGCCGACGACCAGCATGTCGGGGTCGTTCCAGTGGCCCGGACCCGACTGGGCGGCGAGCGGGGCGTTGACGTCGAGGACGTTGCCGACGCCCATCGGGTAGCTGTTGGTGTTGTTGTTCTGCCAGATGTCGAGGAGGTCCTCGGTGGTCCGCCAAAGGTCGGCGACCTGGCCCCAGTCGTAGGTGGAGCCGGTGATGGCGTGGAAGCTGTTGGGGTTGATGCTGTAGACGATGGGCCGTCCGGTGGCGCGCAGCGCGTCCCGCATCAGCGAGAACCGGGCGACCTGCTCGTCCCGCGTGCCCTCGCCGGAGCACCAGTCGTACTTGAGGTAGTCCACGCCCCACGACGCGAACGTGTTCGCGTCCTGGACCTCGTGCCCCCGGCTACCCGTGGAGCCGGGATAGCCGCCGCTGGTCTGCGCACAGGTGCGGTCCCCGGGCACCTGGTAGATCCCGAACTTCAGGCCCTTGCCGTGGATGTAGTCCCCGAGCGCTTTCATGCCGCCCGGGAACTTCGTCGGGTTCGCGCGGAGGTTGCCCGCGCTGTCGCGCTGCGGGTCGAACCAGCAGTCGTCGACGACGACGTACCGGTAACCGGCGTCCCGCATCCCCGAGTTGGCCATCGCGTCGGCCGCCTGGCGGACCTGCGCCTCGGTGATGCCGCAGCCGAAGCTGTTCCAGCTGTTCCAGCCCATCGGCGGGGTGAGGGCGGGGCTGCCGGGGGCGGCGGCCGGGGCGACCGGGGCTGCGGCCGAGGCGGTGGGCTGAACGGCCGCCGTGACACCGGCGGCCGTCAGCAGAGCGGCCGTGTATATGGACAGTCTGCGGAGCAGTCGTGCGCCTGTGCGGGTGGGCATGGAGGCTCCTGGGCTTCTGGGCGTCGGGGGTCCGTCAGGGTGCCGTGAGGGTCCACAGCAGGTTGGTGCCGTTGCCGTAGGTCCACTGCTCGGGGGCCGCCGGATGCCGGTCGACGGAGTCCCAGTCCGGCGTGTAGGGGCCGGGTACCGCTCTCGCGACGCCGCTTCCCAGGGTTCCCGAGGCCAGGGCGGCGGCGACCACTGCGGTCGAACTGCCCAGGAAGCGGCGTCTGTTGATCGAGTGCGACATGTACCCATCCCTGATGCGTGAGAGGCGGGCGAGCCCTGGGGGCCGCTACGTCACTTCCGAAGGTCAGGGCTTGAGCCCGCCATGTCAACGTGCGTGAAGGGATGAATGGGATTGACTTGATTCCGTTTTCGCCGCCTTGGTCACCTCTTGCCGACTATGGCGAGTCACCAGACATGCGATGTCTCAATGCCCCTGGCAGCAGGAGCGCCCCGGCGTCCGGGCGCCGGCCACCGGCCCCAACTGCCGTGCGGAGGCGGCGTGTTCACGCCCGGTGCGGGACTGCGCGTCGTAGACCACCCGGCCGGAGACGAGGGTGTGACGGACGGTGGTGGAGTGGATCTCCCTGACCGGCACCGCCGTGAGGTCCCGGTCGAGGACGATCAGGTCGCCTCGGCGGCCGGGCCGGACCAGGCCGGAGGTGTCGTCGTGCAACTGGAAGGCCGCGCCGGCGGTGTGCATGAGCAGCGACTGGGTCCGGGTCAGCCCCTCGGCGGCGTTGAGCGGCGGCTCGTCGCCCGTCGGGGGCCTGCGGTCGATCGCGGTGGCGAGCTGGGTGAAGGGGAGCAGCGGGTCGACCGGCCAGTCCGAGCCACCGGCCAGCCGGACGCCCGCGCGGGCCAGGCTGCGCGCCGGGTACAGGCGCGCGAACCGCTCGGGGCCGATGTAGGGCCGCAGCGCGTCGGTGGTGAACGGGGTGGCGGCGGCCCACTGGAGCTGCATGCTCGCCACCACCCGGGCGCGGGCCAGGCGCCGGAGGTCGTCGGGGTGGACCAGTTGGAGGTGGGTGATGGTGTGGCGCCGGTCGCGGCGTCCGGGGCGGTGGACGGCCTCGTAGGCGTCGAGGGCGGCGCGGACGGCGCGGTCGCCGATGGCGTGGGCGTGCATCTGCCAGCCGTCGGCGTCGAGGGCGCGGACCAGGGCGCGGTAGTCGCGGTCACTGACGTGCAGGTCGCCCCGGTGGGTGGTGGGCCTGCCCTCGGCGTCGAGGTAGGGGGTGAGGAGGGCGGCGGTCTGGGCCGGGAACTCCATGACGCCGTCGAGGAACACCTTGGCGGTGGTCAGGCGCAGGGTGGCGGGGCCGTGGAAGCGGCGGCGCACGCCGCGCAGGTACTCAGCCGCCTCCCTGGGCTTCCTGGCGAGTTCGGCGTCGACAACCAGGGCGGGGGTGACGTGCTGCGGAAGAAGGCCCTTGCCGATGAGGCGGGTGTAGGTGGCGATGGTGCCCTCGCTGCTCACGGCGTCCATGAAGGAGGTGATGCCGGAGGCGAGGAGCGCGCCGGCCATCCTGGCGTAGGCGCCCTCCAGCTGCTCGGCGCTCGGCGGCGGGATCGCGCCGGTGACGAGGCCCTGTGCGTCGTCCTTGAGCAGCCCGGTGGGGTTCCCGGCGCTGTCGCGGACGATCTGGCCGCCGGCCGGGTCGGGGGTGGTGCGGTCGACGCGGGCGAGGGCGAGGGCCCGGGAGTTGACGAGGCTGTTGTGGAAGTCGGAGCCCTGGAGGTGGATGGGGCGGCGGGTGTTCAGGGAGTCGAGGAGGGTCTTGTCGGCGACGGTGCCCGCGGGCAGCAGGCCGACGGGGTTCCAGTCGGTCACCTGGAGCCAGCCGTCGGGTTCCTGCGCGGCCGTCGCGTCCAGCATCTCCTGGATCCTGGCCCGGAATTGAGGGACCGTCAGGCTCTCGTTGCGCAGGGAGGGGTTCAGGGACTGGACGGCCGCGCCGAGCGGGTGCATGTGCCCGTCCTGGATGCCCGGCATGACGGTGCCGCCCTCGGCGTCGACGACGACCGTGCGCGAGCCCGCGTGCCGGCGGATCTCGGCGTCGGAGCCGACCGCGAGGATCTTCCCGTCGGTGCCGACGGCGACGGCTCTCGGGCAGGGGCGGCCGTCGCCGGTGAACACGCGCCCGTTGACCACCACGGTGGCCACGCGCGTCGG
>NZ_JBTYMC010000478.1:0-3525 GCF_054880855.1 Streptomyces sp. S6
CTCCGCACCGGGAGACGGTGCGGAGGCCGGCCGTGGTGGGGGCTCGGGCTGGCGCAGGGAGTCGGGCCGCGTGCCGTCAGAGGCGTCGTGCCGCTCGCAGCCCCTGGGCGTAGTAGCCGTCGCCGTCGAGGCGGGAGGTGGCGCCCTTGTCGCCCATGGTGGGGCCGTCGGCGTTCTTGCGGCTGGAGATGAAGCGGGGGTGGTCGGTGGTGTCGAGGCCGAGGTAGATGCCGATGTGGCCGATGCGGCCGGCGGGGAGGTCCTGGGTCTTGAAGAGGACCAGGTCGCCGGGTTGGAGTTGGTGGACGGTGGTGGGGCGGTGGTCGGTCAGGGGGATCACGGGGATGCCCAGACGGCCGCGGGCGATCGCGTCCGGGGTGCGTTGCAGTCCGTTGCCCGTCGCGCCGTCCCCGCTGTTCAGGGGGAGGCCGGAGCGGTATCCGTACACCAGCCGGACATAGCCGGAGGCGTCGACGGAGCGTGCGCGGTCCTTCTCGGGGCGGCGGGTGACCGTGTCGGGGAAGGTCCAGGACGTGGCCAGGTAGTCGTAGAAGTCCGAGCCCGTGCGCCGCTTCGACTTGTCCTGCCCGGCGGCGTCGGGCGTGTAGCGGGCGGCGCCGCTGTAGCCGACTCCCGCCGCGGTCGTCCGGGCGGGGGCGCCGGCGACGTAGTCGAAGGCCACAGCGAGGATGTCGGGCGCGCGGCTGTCGAGGCTCGACTTCAGCCAGCCCTTGAACCACGCGCTGTGCTCCGCGCCCCGCGTCCACGCCTGGGGCAGCAGCCGCACCCAGCTCCTGGTGACGACCTTGGCGTCCGTCGTGCGCGCCTCGGCGAAGGTTCTGCCGGGCCCGGTGAGTACGGCCGTGCGGGCGCCGTCGGTGAACGTGGCGACGACGGCGCCGCTGCGGTCGCGGGCGACCGTGCGGGCGGGGCTGCCTATCGCCTCGAAGGTCAGCGGGCCGGTGCCGGCGGGGGTCACGGCGTCCGGTGACCCCGATGACCCCGACGATGCCGCCGGCACCGTCGGATCGTCGGCGCGGTGCCTGAGCTGGAGGTTCAGCCCGTAGCTCGCCGCGAGCAGGGCGGCCGTCACCACGAACAGGACCGTGTTTCTGGGCAGGGGGCGTTTCACTGGTCAGCTCCGATGGGGGGGAAGGAATAGCGCTCAGGTCGTGGGCAGGGCGCCCAGCAGCAGCCCGGACACGAGGATCACGTAGGTCGCGAACGTGACCGCGCAGGTGGACAGGACCGTCGCCGTCCTGGGCTGCCTCTCCAGCTGGTAGGCGATGAGGCCGGGGACGATGAACCCGAGGGCCTGGTGGGCGAAGAGCAGGGGGAACTGCTGCTGGAGCAGCAGGGACAGCCCGGCCTGGAGGAGGACGCCGATGAGGACGACGGCGGCGAACAGCCGCTTGCCGTAGAGGATGACGAACCGTTGCAGCAGCTTGGTCATCAGGTAGGTCAGGGCCGCCACGGCCGCGACCATGGCGGCACGCCGCACGTCACCGACGAGGGTGAGGGCGAGCCAGCCGGGGGTGATCATGCCGCCCGGTGAGAGGTTCGTGGTCAGGTAGCACAGGAGGGAGAACACCAGCCCCAGCGCGATGCCGATGGCAGCGATCTGTGGGGTGACTACTGCGGGGATCAACGGGAGGCTCCAGGCGAGGAGTTGTGGGGGGTGACGAGTTCCGCGGGGGTGTCGTCCGGGTCGGGTGCCAGTGCCGCGAGCCGCTCCAGGAACAGTTCGCCCTGGCCGTGGATGTTGCCGATGGCGACGAGCGAGGAGTCCGGCCCCAGGTGGGCCAGCAGTTCCCCGGTGAGCTGACCGGGGTCGCGCCGGTCACCGCCGAGGTCGACGACGTTCCCCGTCCAGTGCGCGGGGATCGCGTCGGCGGCGGACTTGGTGGGGTGGCCGATGAGGAACACCGTCTCCGGGTCGAGCTGTGCGACGAGCGCGCCCATCTGTCCGTTGCGCTCCACGCGGTCGGGACGGCAGTTGACGACGACGTGCAGCGGGCGGTGGATCGCGCCGAGTCCGAGGAGCTGGTCGATGTTCATCAGCGTCGACTCGGGGTCGTTCGCGGCGAAGACGTTCGCGAAGCGCAGCCGCTTCCCGTCCGGGGTGCGGTACCGCTCGACGGACAGCACACCCGGGTCCGGCGGCGCCGCGTACATGCCCTTGAGCGCGGTCGCGCGGTCGACGCCGAGGAGTTCGGCGACCGTGAGGGCGATGGCGACGTTCTCCTTGAAGGTGAACCAGCCGAAGCCGCGCATCTCGTCGTCGGTGACGGTGTCCGGGTCGGCGTAGACGAGTTCGCAGTTCCGGGCGGCGGCCTCCTCCTGGATGATGTGGAGGCGCTCCTTCTCGGCGGTGACGCAGACGCCGCCCTCGGGCAGGGACCGGCACAGGGAGCGGGCCACGTCGTCCAGCGTCGGTCCCATCTCGGCGAGATGGTCCTCGCGGACGTTGCACAGGACGCCGATGGTGGAGCGGATCAGCTTGGACTGGTTGATCTCCTGGAGCGCCGGCATGACGGCCATGCACTCCATGACGAGGACGTCGGGCCGGTATCCGGCGGCCCGCCGGACGATGCCGATCTGTTCGACGACGTTGGCGATGCCGAACTTGCGGTAGACCGGCTCCTCGGTGGCGTCGGGGTGGATGAAGCGGGCCGCCGTGCCGGTGGTCTTGGCGACGGTCACCAGTCCGCTGCCGCGCAGCGCGCCCGCGCACAGCCGGGTGATGGAGGACTTGCCGCGGATGCCGTTGACCAGCACCCGCGTGGGTATGACGGCCAGATTCGCGTCGTGGCGGCGCTGTTCGACGACGCCCGCGACGAGCAGGCCGGCGCAGCACGCCGCGAGGACGCAGTACAGGAAGAGCACGGCGGGTCAGCTCCTGGGAGAGGGGGTGGAGGTGCGGGGGAGCCGCTGCCGGATCAGTTCGAGGCCGCGGGCGACGGACCCCACCTCGTCGTGGTAGCGCGGGTAGAGGACCGTCGTCCGGTCCCCCGCCGCCAACACCTCGGCGCCCCGGGCGACTTCGCGCAGCGGGCGGACGACGACGAGGTACAGCCAGCCGAGGCAGAGGGCGCCCGTGGTGACCCCCAGCAGACCGACGAGCATGATCCGCCGCTGTGCCTCGTACTCGGGCAGGCCGATCCAGAACACGGGTTTGATCGAGGCGACTTTCCAGCCGAGCGCTCCCGCGACACCCAGTTTGCCGTTGAACGGCGCGACGGCGGCGACCGCCGGGTCCCGCCGGCCGAGCAGCAGTTCGGCGGAGCCCTTGGCCGTGCTGTCCTTCATCTGGGCCCTCAGCCGGCTGTCGGAGACCCGCCCGAAGGCCACGAACCCCTTGTTGGACGCGATGACCCGCTGTGCGGAGTCCACCAGCCACACCGAGCCGAGGCCAGATCGGATTCCACGCCAAGAGCGGCTGGCTGACGTCGTCGACGTACGGCGGCGGCAGTTGGTTCGGGCACTCGACGACCATGTCGGGGCTGTGGATCGACAACCAGCAGC
>NZ_JBTYMC010000479.1:0-3510 GCF_054880855.1 Streptomyces sp. S6
CGCCCGGCGCGATGATCTCCTCGACCCACTCCAGATCCTGCGCGACGCCGTTCGCGGAGTGGTCGTCGCGGAGGTGCCGTCGGTGGCGCCGCGCCGTCCGCCCAAGGTCCCGGTGGGCCTGCGGGACCTGGCCGGCGGGCATCCCGACCCCGCTCTGCTGCCCGCCCTCGTCCCCCCGGCCCTCCTCTCCCCCGGCGCCCGCTCCCACCGCTCGATGCCGAGGCTGGCGCGTCTGGAGGAGGCCGTGCGGGAACGGCTCTCGTCCGACGGCGTCCCCGTGGAGCACGTGACGTTCGCGCACGGCGCGCTCGATCTGGTCGCCCGTCTGCTCTCCGTGGAACTGCGCCCCGGTGACGCCGTCGCGATGGAGGACCCCGGGTATCACCACCTCCTCGACCTGGTCGCCGCCCTGGGACTGCGAGCCGTCCCTGTCGCCGTGGACGACGAGGGCGTGCGGCCCGAGGCCCTGGAGGCGGCGCTGCGTGCGGGTGTGCGCGCGGTGGTGTGCAGTCCGCGTGCGCAGAACCCGTACGGCGGGGCCTTCACGCGCGCGCGGAGGGACGCGCTCGTCGAGGTGCTGCGGACGGCGCCGGACGTGCTGGTCGTGGAGAACGACCACGCGTCGGAGGCGGCGGGAGTGCCCCTGTGGACGCTCACCGCCGACGGGCCCGCGCGCTGGGTGCACGTCCGGACGGTCAGCAAGTTCCTCGGCACCGACCTCAGATGGGCGGCGGCGGCCTGCGACGCGACGACGCTCGCCCGGCACGACGGGCGGCTGCTGCTGACCTCCGGCTGGGTGAGTCACTTGCTCCAGGAGACCGTCCACGGGCTGATGACCGACGACGGCACGCGCGCGCTCGTCACGCGCGCGCGGGAGGCGTACGCACTGCGCCGGACGACGCTGCTGAACGAGCTCTCCGCGCGCGGGATCACCGCGCACGGCGTGAGCGGGATGAACCTCTGGGTGCCCGTGCGCGACGAGTCGGCGGTCGTCAACGGGCTGCGGTCCCGGGGCTGGTGGGTCGCGGCCGGAGCGAGGTTCAGGCTGGCGTCCGCGCCGGGCGTACGGATCTCGGTGGCCGAACTCGAACCGGCGGACGGGGCGCGGCTGGCTGCGGACTTCGCCGGTGTGCTGGGCGAGTCCGAGGCCACGTACGGGGGCTGAGAGGGTCAAGGGGGCGAGCCGCCCCCCTGGCCGCCCCCCAGCGGGCCCTCAGGCTCGTTCGCGGGCCAAGTCCTCGTAGAAGCCCAGGAGGCTCAGGTCGTCGATGGAGCCGGGGTTGACGGCCTTCTCCAGCGGGGTGCCCTGGAGGAGGCGTTTGACGGGGACCTCGATGCGCTTGCCGGTGAGGGTGTGCGGGATGCCGGGGACCTCGATGACCTCGTCCGGGACGTGGCGCGGGGAGAGCTGATCGCGGATCGCGCGCTTGATGCGGTCCAGGAGGGCGTCGTCGAGGACCGAGCCGGGTGTCAGGTGCACGAAAAGCGGCATCCAGTAGCCGCCGTCGGCCTGCTCGACGCCGATGACCAGGGATTCCTTGATCTCGGGGAGGCGTTCGACGACCTCGTAGATGTCGGCGGAGCCCATCCGTACGCCCTGCCGGTTCAGCGTGGAGTCGGAGCGGCCGTGGATGATCACCGACCCGCGCGCGGTGACGGTGATCCAGTCGCCGTGCCGCCAGACGCCGGGATAGGTGTCGAAGTAGCTGTCGTGGTAGCGGCTGCCGTCGGGGTCGTTCCAGAAGCGGATCGGCATGGACGGCATGGGGTTGGTGACGACTAGTTCGCCGACCTCGTCGATCACCGGGCGGCCCTGCGGGTCCCACGCCTGGAGGTCGGTGCCGAGGCCGGGTGCCTGGAGTTCGCCGGTGTACACCGGGAGCGTGGGGACCGCGCCCGCGAAGCAGGAGCAGACGTCGGTGCCGCCGCTGACGGAGGCGATCCAGGTGTCGGCGCCGACCTCGTCGTGCAGCCAGCGGAAGCCGTCCGGGGGCAGCGGGGAGCCGGTGGTGGCGACGCACCGCACGCGGGAGAGGTCGTAGTCCCGCGCGGGGTGCACGCCGGCCTTGCGGCAGGCCATCACGTACGCCGCCGAGGTGCCGTAGAGGGTGGCGCCGGTGCGTTCGGCGACGCGCCACTGGGCGCCTGTGTCGGGGTGTCCGGGGCTGCCGTCGTACAGGACGACGGTGGTGCCCGTGAGGAGGCCGGAGATCAGGAAGTTCCACATCATCCAGCCGGTGGAGGTGAACCAGAAGAGGCGGTCCTGCGGGCCGAGGTCGCAGTGCAGGCCGAGCTGTTTGAGGTGTTCGACGAGGATGCCGCCCTGCGACTGGACGATCGCCTTGGGCAGGCCGGTCGTGCCGGAGGAGTACAGGACCCACAGGGGGTGGTCGAAGGGGACCTGTTCGAAGACGGGTTCCTCGTCGCCGTCCGTGAGGGAGTCCCAGTCGAGGGCTCCCTCGGGGGCGGCGGTCCCCAGGAGGGGGATGTGGACGACCGCGCGGAGGGTCGGCAGTTCGCGGCGGAGTTCGGCGACGGCCTCGCGGCGGTCGTGCTCCTTGCCGCCGTAGCGGTAGCCGTCGACGGTGAACAGGACGACCGGTTCGACCTGCTGGAACCGGTCGAGGACGCTGCGGGCGCCGAAGTCGGGGGCGCAGGAGGTCCACACGGCGCCGACGGCGGCCGTGGCGAGCAGGGCGACCGCCGTTTGCGGAACGTTCGGGAGATAGCCGCTCACGCGGTCTCCCGGGCGTACTCCGAGGCGTCGGAGGGCCGCGGCGAGGGAGCCGACCTGGCGGCGCAGTTCGGTCCAGGTGACCGGGCGGGGTTCGTGGGTCTCGTCGACGTGCAGGAGGGCCGGTTCGTCCGCGCGGGTGGCGGCGGCGCGCAGGGCGTGTTCGGCGTAGTTGAGGGTGGCGCCGGGGAACCACTGGGCGCCGGGCATCGAGCGGTCGCCGAGCACGCGCGCGTAGGGCGTCGAGAAGCGGACGTCGAACCACTCGACGACGGCCGTCCAGAACGTCTCGGGTTCGGCGACGGACCAGGCGTGCAGGGCCGGGTAGCCGCCGTCGGCGGGGGCGCCGTGCCTCTCGGCCGCCCATGCCTGGAACTTCGTCACCTTGGCGCGGGCGATACGCTCGGCGTCCGGCTGCCAGAGCGGCCGAGGGTTCAGGGTCGACATGGGGCGGCTCCCGGGCTGTGCGCGTGAGGGCGGCGGCTGACAGGGACGATGCCATGTGATCGACTTCTGCACCAGGGTGTGCTCCGCCGTGCCGGTTTTGTGAACCGTGATCCCGTCGTGGGTGAACGGAAGTTGAACGATGCGCGCGCGGGGAGCGGTCAATGGCAGGGTGAGCAGCATGGACGGTCGTGACCTGGTGCGTTCGATGAAGGTGGTCGGTTCTGTGGGGGCGGCCCAGAGGTTGCGTACCGTGCGCTCGGCGTGGCGCAGGAGGCGCGCGGACGCCTCCGGGCTGCCCTCCCGGGGCGCGGAGCGGGCGCGGGTGCCGG
>NZ_JBTYMC010000480.1:0-3509 GCF_054880855.1 Streptomyces sp. S6
GGACCTGCTGGGCAACGCGCCGGTACCGCGGGGCGCGGCCTGGCCCGTGGCGCATCCGATCGCCGGTTCGCTGCTGTGGTGCGCCGTGGCGCCTTGCCGTTCTTCCCCCTGGGCGCCTCCTTGTACGTGTCGAGGACGCCGGGGATCTCGGCGCGGTCGCGGAGGGCGTGCTGCTCGGGGCGTACTCCTTCGACACGTACAAGGAGGCGCCCAAGGGGAAGAACGGCAAGGCGCCGCTGGGTGAGGCCGCGCTGCTCGGGGGGAAGCCCCGGGACGCCGCGCAGAAGGCGGCGCTCGCGCGTGCCGTCGCCGTGTCCGAGGAGCTGAACCGGGCGCGGGATCTCATCAACATGCCGCCGAACGACCTGGACCCGGCCGCGTTCGCCGCGCTCGTGGTGACGGCGGGCAAGGAGCACGGCCTCAAGGTCGAGGTGCTCGACGAGAAGGCGCTCACCAAGGGTGGGTACGGGGGGATCCTCGGGGTCGGGCAGGGGTCGCTCGCGGCTCCTCGGCTGGTGAAGGTGTCGTACAGCCACCCGAAGGCGTCCAAGAACCTCGCGTTCGTCGGCAAGGGGATCACGTACGACTCCGGTGGTATCTCGCTGAAGCCCGCCGGGCACAACGAGACGATGAAGTGCGACATGAGTGGTGCCGCCGCGGTGTTCGCCGCGGTCGTCTCCGCCGCGCGCCTTGAGCTGGAGGTGAACGTCACCGGGTGGCTGGCGCTCGCCGAGAACATGCCGTCGGGGGCGGCCGTGCGGCCCGGTGACGTGCTGCGGATGTTCAGCGGGAAGACCGTCGAGGTGCTGAACACGGACGCGGAGGGACGGCTCGTCCTCGCGGACGCGCTGTGGGCGGCGTCGCTGGAGAAGCCGGACGCGATCGTCGACGTGGCGACGCTGACGGGGGCGATGATGCTGGCGCTGGGCAGCCGGACGTTCGGGGTCATGGCCAACGACGACGCGTTCCGCTCCGCGGTGTACGAGGCGGCCGAGGAGGTTGGCGAGCCGGCCTGGCCGATGCCGCTGCCGTCGCACCTCCGTAAGGGGATGGACTCCCCCACCGCCGACATCGCCAACATGGGTGAGCGGATGGGGGGTGGGCTCGTCGCCGGGCTCTTCCTCCAGGAGTTCGTCGGAGAGGGCATCACCTGGGCGCACCTCGACATCGCCGGCCCCGCGTTCAACGAGGGCGGGCCGTTCGGGTACACGCCCAAGGGGGGTACGGGGACGGCCGTGCGGACACTGGTTCGTCTCGCCGAGTTGACGGCGTTGGGCGAGCTGGGCTGACGGTTCGCCCACTGGGTGGGGTGGTTCCGTCGTGTGGCGACTTCAGGCGCGTGGGGGTTGTTCGCGCAGTTCCCCGCGCCCCTGAAGGACTGGGCTGAGGTCCGCCGTCAACGTCCCGCCACGTGGGGGCTGGTCGCGCCCACGCGGCGGAGCCGCGAATCGACACAGCCCCGCGCGGCTAAAAGCAATCACCCCACCGCCCCTTGAGAAGACCACCCCTTCTCCCCTCGATCAAGCTCCCCCATCTCCCCCGACCCCCACTCCCGTGTGGTGTCTCACACCCCATCCCCGTGTCTCGTCGGCGTCTGACAAGTGCGAGGATGGGGCTCGGCAGGACAGGGCCCCCACCGAAGGGCCGAAGCAAAGAGCGGCCGGACACCAGCCGCCTGCCGGTCAGTGACGACCGGCGTACGGCGCACAGCATGGAGGACGTGACGTGGCGAACGACGCCAGCACCGTTTTCGACCTAGTGATCCTCGGCGGTGGCAGCGGTGGTTACGCCGCGGCCCTGCGGGGGGCGCAGCTGGGTCTGGACGTCGCCCTGATCGAGAAGGACAAGGTCGGCGGTACCTGCCTGCACCGGGGTTGCATCCCCACCAAGGCCCTGCTCCACGCGGGCGAAGTCGCGGACCAGGCTCGGGAGAGCGAGCAGTTCGGTGTCAAGGCCACTTTCGAGGGCATCGACATCGCGGGCGTCCACAAGTACAAGGACGACGTGATCTCGGGCCTGTACAAGGGCCTCCAGGGTCTCGTCGCCTCCCGCAAGGTGACGTACATCGAGGGTGAGGGGCGCCTGTCGTCGCCGACCTCGGTCGACGTCAACGGCCAGCGCATCCAGGGCCGTCACGTTCTCCTCGCGACCGGCTCCGTGCCGAAGTCGCTGCCGGGCCTGGAGATCGACGGCAACCGGATCATCTCCTCGGACCACGCCCTCGTCCTGGACCGCGTCCCGCAGTCCGCGATCATCCTGGGCGGCGGCGTCATCGGCGTCGAGTTCGCCTCCGCGTGGAAGTCCTTCGGCGCCGACGTCACGATCATCGAGGGCCTGAAGCACCTGGCCCCCCTTGAGGACGAGAACTCCTCCAAGCTTCTTGAGCGCGCGTTCCGCAAGCGCGGCATCAAGTTCAACCTGGGCACCTTCTTCTCGAAGGCCGAGTACACCGCCGACGGCGTCAAGGTCACTCTGGCCGACGGCAAGGAGTTCGAGGCCGAGGTTCTCCTCGTCGCCGTGGGCCGTGGCCCCGTCTCCGCCGGTCTCGGTTACGAGGAGCAGGGCGTCGCGATGGACCGCGGCTACGTCCTGGTCGACGAGTACATGCGGACGAACGTGCCGACGATCTCCGCCGTCGGCGACCTCGTCCCGACACTCCAGCTCGCGCACGTCGGCTTCGCCGAGGGCATCCTGGTGGCGGAGCGGCTGGCCGGCCTCAAGGCCGTCCCGATCGACTACGACGGTGTCCCCCGGGTGACGTACTGCCACCCCGAGGTCGCCTCCGTGGGGATCACCGAGGCCAAGGCCAAGGAGATCTACGGCGCGGACAAGGTCGTCGCCCTGAAGTACAGCCTGGCGGGCAACGGAAAGAGCAAGATCCTGAAGACCGCGGGCGAGATCAAGCTCGTCCAGGTCAAGGACGGTGCCGTGGTCGGCGTCCACATGGTCGGCGACCGTATGGGTGAGCAGGTCGGCGAAGCCCAGCTGATCTACAACTGGGAAGCGCTGCCGGCCGAGGTCGCCCAGCTCATCCACGCCCACCCGACCCAGAACGAGGCGCTCGGCGAGGCCCACCTGGCCCTGGCCGGCAAGCCGCTTCACGCTCACGACTGACCCCCTCGGTCACCGAAGCGACGACACAGACTTTCCGCAACTCGTAAGGAGCAACCGAAACCATGGCGGTTTCCGTAACCCTTCCGGCGCTCGGCGAGAGCGTCACCGAGGGCACCGTCACCCGCTGGCTGAAGGCCGAGGGTGAGCGCGTCGAGGCCGACGAGCCCTTGCTCGAAGTCTCGACCGACAAGGTCGACACCGAGATCCCCGCGCCGGCGTCCGGCATCCTCGCGTCCATCAAGGTCGCCGAGGACGAGACGGTCGAGGTCGGCGCCGAGCTGGCCATCATCGACGACGGCACCGGCACGCCGGCCGCTGCTGAGGCCCCGGCGGCTGTCGCCGAGCCGGTCGCCGAGCCCACCCCGGCGCCTGTCGCCGAGGCTCCCGCCGCCCCG
>NZ_JBTYMC010000481.1:0-3504 GCF_054880855.1 Streptomyces sp. S6
CGGGCGGGGGCCGGGCGCGGTGGGCGAGTGGGGTCGGGGCGGGCAGGGGCCGGCTCGGGAGAGTCCAGCGGGGCGGGTGGGCGGGGCTGGGTGTGGGAGGTGTGGTGCAGGAGTTGGGGCGTTACGGGGTGTGCGCCGCTGCGGGGGCGCGGATGGGAGGCGGGGCGGAGGGAAGGGGAGTTCGGCAGGTCAGGGCACCGGGAAATCGTCCGCCCTCATGGGGACCGGCACGGCTCTTCCCGTGGCGGCCAGGTCTGCGGGGACCTCGGGGTGGTCCGGGTTGGCGCGGATCAGGCGGGTGGCGGGGGTGTGGCGCGGATTGGGTGACTCGGCAGATTCGGCTCCGGGTATCTGGTCGGCGGACCGCATGGCCGCACCGCATGGTGGGACCCCACCCGGGGGCATGCGGTGCGGACGGGCGGACTGGGGTGCGAAGCGGTGGGCGGGGGTGTGGTGCGTGACGTATGGCCAAGTCACCCGGTTAGCAGGACGCTGCACTCACATCACTCCGGGGGACGGAGGCCGTGATGGCCGAACCGGCAATGACTGTCGCTCCCTACTGGCAACTCACCTTCGACGCGGACGGGGACGTGAACCCCGCCGAACGCGACCGGCTCCTCAAGGAGGCAGGGCCGCGAGGCGTCCAGGACCTGATCCTCTTCTCGCACGGCTGGAACAACGACCGCTCCCGTGCGACCGCCCTCTTCCGCGCCTTCTTCGCCCCGATACCGAACCTCGCGCCGCACGCGAAGCTCGGGTACGTCGGTGTCGTATGGCCGTCGATGCGGTTCTGTGACGAACCCATCCCGGATTTCCCGCACTTGACGGCCCTTCAGGATCCCTGCCTCGACGGCGGGACCCGGGACGCGCTCCTCGCGGCCTTCCCCGGCAAGGACGCCACCGTCGAGCGGATCGCCCAGCTGCTGGACCAACCGCCGCCCGACGACGCGGGGTTGACCGAGTTCGGGGAGCTGGTGGCACGGCTCGTAGATGCCGTGCCCGCGCGGTGCGCGACGGACCTGCCGGGGGAAGGGGCGCCCGCGCTGCTCACCGAGCCGGCGGCACAGATGTGCCAGGAGTTCGCGGAGGCCCTCCAAGAGGCGGACGGCACCCGGGAGTTCTCCCTCCCCAACCCCTGGGACGGCGCCAAGGAGCTGTTGCGGCAGGCGACGTACTACGCGATGAAACGCCGGGCCGGAACGGTCGGCGAGCGCGGACTCGGTCCGTTCCTGGGGAAGTTGGCGGCGGTCTCGCCCGGTGTGCGGGTCCATCTGGTGGGGCACAGTTTCGGCGGGCGCCTGGTGTCGTTCGCACTCAACGGCCTGCCCGGGGGCGTGCGTTCGGTGAAGTCCATGACGCTTCTTCAGGGAGCCTTCTCCCATTACACGTTCGCGGCGGACGGGGCGCTGAGCGGGCGCCAGAACCGGGTCGACGGTCCGGTGGTGTGCTGCCACTCCTCCTTCGACCAGGCCCTCGGCACGATGTATCCGCTGGCCTCCCGGATGGCGGGGGACTCACGCGGGGCGATCGGGGACCTGCTCGGCACGAAGTGGGGTGCCATGGGGCACGACGGCGTCCAGTCGGTGCCGGAAACACGGGAGTTGAGCCTCACGGACGCGCTGCGGGGCCCACTTCCCGCGTCCGGCTGCGTCAACGTCGACGCGGCGTCCGTCGTCCGCCGGGGCGGGCCGCCGTCCGGGGCGCACAGCGACATCGTGCACGCCGAACTGGCGCGGGTGGTGCTGGCGGCGGGGCGGATTCCGCAGGGGTGAGCCCGCGTACGGCCGGGCCGGGTCCCCCAGGAGGCGAACCCGGCCCGGCCGTACGGCATTTGTCAGCGGTCGGCGGTGCTCGGCCGCGTGCCCGCCCGGATGCTCACCGGTGGGAGGTGAACTCCACCACCTGCTGATAGGTGGGCCGGTTCTGCCAGCTGATGTTGTTGTGCTTGATGCCGCCGAGCGTGCGCTGGACGATCGAGTCGGCGCACCACTGGTTGCCGGCCTGGCAGAGGCTGTCGGCCGGGTAGACCTGGGCGGCGGTCTTGCCCGCGGCGGTCTTCAGGGTGCTGATGAGGGTGTCGCGGCAGGCGGCGAGGGCACCGGCGCCGCAGTACTTCTGGGCCAGCGGATCCTTGACGGTCTCGCCGAGGACGGCCCTGATGTCCTTGTCGACGTAGCTCCACCAGCCGTACTGGAAGGAGCTTCCCGCGTGGGAGCCGGTCGGTCCGTGGGCCGCCGAAGGCGCCTCGTCCACGGGGAGGTTGGCGGTGATGGCGGTGAACAGGTCGCTGCCGAGGCCGGGTTGGAACTCGGCCTGCACCAGGAGCGGCCACCAGGCGTCCAGGATGCGGATCGCGTCGGCGTCGGCGTAGGTCTTGGACCCGGCCGAAGTCTCGGTGCGCTTACCGCCGTTGGCGAGCCACGTCTGGAGTTTCGTGACCGCCGCGGCGGCCGTGGAGTCCGTCACCGGCGAGCTGTTGACGACCTTGAGGAGGTCCGGCAGGACGTCCTCGGCACGCAGGTCGGCGAGCGCGGCGTCCGCCATCGCCTTGGTGAGGGAGGCACGCGTGACCCCGCCCGCCGCGACGAGCTTCTTGACCCGGTCCTCAAGGAGGTTGCCCCGGTGCACCGAGCCCTCGCCCCAGGGCGCGCTGGTGTAGTCCTTGGCCTGCTTGTTGTTCCAGGAGATGTAGTAGTCCTGGTCGACGGACTGCGGGTGCTGCGAAGGGGGCGTGTAGTCGGCGGTGTTGGTGGCGGGGTTCCAGTTCCGCCACTCGTACGCCTGCTGCGCCCAGACCGGGAACTCGGCGTCGACTCCGGACGCGCGGACCGGGTTGTCGCCGGAGTTGTAGTACGCGGTGTGCCGGGAGTCGGCGTAGAACCAGTTGAAGGTGTAGTTGATGTGCTGGACGGCCTCCTCGAAGGTGTCCGGGCCCTTCACGAAGCCGGGGTCGTTGAGCATCTGGAAGCCGATGATGGAGTCGGCCTCGTGCAGGTAGGAGGTGCGCAGGGTGGTGTAGGCGACCTTCTTGCCGCCGACGGTGGCCCGGTGCGTGACGGGACCGTACTTGGTGCGCCACACGCGCATCGTGTAGGAGCCGGCGGCGGTGGAGTCGGCGGTCGTCGGCTTCCAGGCGTTCTTCTGCTCGACCTTGTCCATGGCCGTGCAGGTGCCTCGGTAGAGGTAGTGGTAGTCGTCCTGGCACAGCTCGACGGCGTAGGTGTCGATGATGTCCTGTCCGGACGTCGTAGCACTCCAGGCGTAGTCCTGGCCCCTCCCGAGTTCTACGTACATGCTGAGACCTGCGAACGACGCGCCACGGGCACTGATTCCAGGACCCTGGATCTCCTGGAGAAGGAGGAGCTGTGGAGCGAAGTAACCGGTCTGCGGACCGAAGACGGCGACGGGGTGGCCGCTGGCGGTGTGCGCGCCGTTGACGACGAGGGCGTTGGACATGCCGCGCTTCGCGGAGGTCGTCGCGGCCGCGGCGGCCGTCGCGGCGGG
>NZ_JBTYMC010000482.1:0-3491 GCF_054880855.1 Streptomyces sp. S6
TCGAGACATGGTGACGAGCCTATCGGCACCGGCGAAAGGGGCTCCTCCCGGCGTGGGAGAAGCCCCTGGGGGAGCCCCGTAGTACCTGGGGGCGACCCGTAGTACCCGTAGGGCGAACGGCCGCTGCCCGCAGGCGCCACGTTCGGCTCCGTCGACCTGGATGCACTGCGCGTCCGCCGCCCCGCCCTGTTCGCCCGCCTGCTCACCGACGTCCGGCAGCTCGCCGCCGACGGACTGATCACCGCCCCGCACCCGCACACCCACGACTGCGCCGGCGCCGCCGGCACGACCGTCGACCTCGACCCCGGCCGAAACGGCTCCCCGCCGGTGCTCACCGGACTGACCGACGTCGCGCACGTCGCACCCGAACCCCTCCCGGGCGGACGGCTGCGGGCGGACGGCGCCTACCTGATCACCGGCGGCCTCGGCGCCCTCGGCCTCTCCCTCGCCGAGTTCCTCGCGGCACAGGGCGCCGGCACACTCGTCCTGGTCGGCCGGTCCGCCCCCACGCCGGAAGCCGCCGCCCGCCTGACGGCACTCGGCGAGCGCGGGACCGTCGTCCACACCCCGCGCTGCGACGTGAGCGACCGGACCGCCCTGCGCCAGGCCCTCGACGGACTGCGTGAGCGGGGCCTGCCGCCGCTGCGCGGGGTCGTGCACGCGGCCGGCGTCCTCGGCGACGCCACCATCGGGCGCATGACGCCGCGCCAGCTCACCAAGGTGCTCCAGCCCAAGGTCGCCGGAGCGATCGGCCTGGAGGCCGCGACCGAACACGAACCCCTGGACTTCTTCGTCCTGTTCTCCTCCGTCGCGGCCCTCGTCGGCAACCCCGGACAGGCCGCCTACGCAGCGGCCAACGCCTACCTCGACGCCGTCGCCGAACTGCGCCGCCGCCGCGGACTGCCCGCGCTCAGCGTGCAGTGGGGGCCGTTCGCCGACATCGGGCTCGCCGCACGCAGCGAACAGGCCGGCGCCCGCCTCGGAGACCGCGGCATGGACAGCTTCCCCGCCGACGAGGCATGGACCGCCCTGACCCGGCTGCTCGCCGAGGACCGGCCCGTCGACGGCTACGTCCCCCTCGACCTGCGCCGCTGGTTCGAGGCCGCCCCCGACACGGTGGCGCTGAGCGCCTGGCGCACACTGCACGAGGCCCTCGGCGACGACGGCGGCGCCGTCACCGCGGGCGCCTTCGCGGGCAGCCTGCTGAACGAACCCGAAGAGGCCCGGCCCGCACTCGTGGAGGCCAAGGTCCGTGAACTCGCGGCCCAGGTACTGCGCCTCACCCCCGAACGGCTCGAACGCGACACCCTGTTCGAGTCCCTCGGCCTGGACTCCCTGATGAGCCTCGAACTGCGCAACCGGCTCGAAGCCGCCTTCGGACTGCGCCTGTCGCCCACCCTCATGTGGACCTACGGAACGCTCCGCACCCTCGCCAAGGCCCTCACCGAACAGCTGACGCGACCGCAGGAGGCCAGGTGAGTATCGACCGGACCACATACGTGGCCACCGTCTCGCCCCAACCGCAAGGAACCCCGATGCACGAGGGAACCCCGATGCCCGAGCCGACCGCCTCCGAGCCAGGCAGGCAGACCCCCCTGACCCGGGCCATGGCCACCATCCGCTCGCTGCGGCAGCAACTCGGCGAACAGCAGGGCAACCAGCCCGTCGCGATCATCGGCGCGGGGCTGCGGCTGCCCGGCGGCATCGACACCCTCGACGCCTACTGGGCCGCCCTCGCCGAAGGCCGCGACCTGGTGCGCCCCATGCCGGAGCACCGCAAGGGCCCCTTCGCCGACGCCTGGCGGGGACTGCCGCAGCGCGGCGGCTTCCTCGACGAGGTCCTCGACTTCGACGCCGGGTTCTTCGGCATCAGCCCCCGCGAGGCCCGCCACCTGGACCCGCAGCACCGGCTCCTCCTCGAAGTGGCCTGGGAGGCACTGGAGCACGCGGCCGTTCCGGCGGGCACGCTCGCCGAGGCCCGCGCCGGCCTCTACCTGGGCGTCATGTGGCAGGACTACCGGGAGTGGTGCGAGGGCGAACCCGACGCCTACTGGGCCACCGGGAACGGACACAACTTCGCCGCCGGCCGGGTCGCCTACGCCCTGGGCCTGACCGGTCCGACCATGACCGTCGACACGGCGTGCTCGTCCTCCCTCGTCGCCGTGCACCTGGCGGTGCAGGCACTGCGCCGGGGCGAGTGCGAACTCGCCTTCGCCGCGGGCGCCAACCTCATCATGTCGCCGCAGACCATGCGCCTGGTCCAGGAGACCCGCTCCCTGTCACCGGACGGCCTGTGCAAGACGTTCGACTCCCGGGCCAACGGCTTCACCCGGGGCGAGGGCGTGGGCGTGGTGCTGCTCAAACGGCTCGACCACGCCCTGCGCGACGGTGACCGGGTGCTCGGCGTGATCAGGGGCACGGCCGTCAACCAGGACGGCCGCTCCAGCGGGTTCACCGCACCGAACGTCCTCGCCCAGGTGTCGCTCATCGAGGCGGCCCTGTCGGACGCCGGGCTGGAGCCGGGGGCCGTCGGCTACGCGGAGACCCACGGCACCGGCACCGCGCTCGGCGACCCGATCGAGATGGACGCGCTGGCCACCGCCCTGGGCCGGCGCAACGACGGCGCGCCGCTGCCGGTCGGCGCGCTGAAGACCAACTTCGGTCACCTGGAGGGCACCGCCGGGGTGGCCGGGCTGATCAAGGCGATGCTGTGCGTGTCCCGGCGCCAGGTGCCGCCCGTCGTCCACTTCCGGCACCTCAATCCGCGGATCGACCTGTCCGGCACCGGTATGACGGTGCCCGACACGCTGGGGGAGTGGTCACCGGAGTCCGGTGGCTGCGCCTCGGTCAGCTCGTTCGGCATGAGCGGCACCAACGCCCACGCGATCGTCGGACCGCTGCTCGCCGAGGAGGCGGCCACCCGCCCGGGCGGGGAGCCCGCGCCCGTCACTGTCACCGGGTTCGAGATCTCCGCGAAGAGCGCCGACGCGCTGCGGGCGCGCGCCGCCCGGTACGCCTCGGTGCTGGACACCCTCGCCCCCGCCGACTACCCGGCCTTCGCGCACACCACGACCGCCGGGCGGACGCCCATGGACTTCCACATGCGGGTCACGGCGGCCGACCCCGGGTCCGCGGCGAAGGCGCTGCGGGCGCTGGCCGAGGGACGCACCGTGCCGGAGGTGGAGGCCACCGGGATACGGGACGACGCGGGAAGCGCCCCGGACTTCGGCGCGGGCCTGCCCCGCAGGATCGTCGACCTTCCCCCCTACCCGTGGCAGCGCAGCCGGTTCGCGCCGCAGACGCAGCCGCAGACGCAGCCCCGGACACAGGCGGACGTCTCCGACGTGCCCCTCGCCCCCCTTGTCTCCCTTGCGCACGAGGTGATGTGGCGCCCCCAGCCCCTCGCCGCCACGCCCACCGCACGCTCCGTCGTCCTGGCCGGTGACGACGAGGACCTGCTCGCCGCGCTGGCCGGCCGGGCCGCCGCGCTG
>NZ_JBTYMC010000483.1:0-3478 GCF_054880855.1 Streptomyces sp. S6
CGGCCGCCGACGAGGGGCTGGCGCGTCGGCTGCGCGCGCTCGCCTGCACGGCCCCGCTGCACGACCTGGAGGCCCGCAAGGCCAACCTCGCCGGCGCGTACTCCGTCTACGGCATGGCGGAGATCGCCCTCTCGGCGATCGACCTCGTCACCCTCAACATGGACTTCGACACCGGCGCCGACCACGACCACGTCGTCGCCCGCCTCCTCCCCCGCATCGCCGCCCAGGCCCCCCAGCGCCCCGCCCCCGAGCACGAACGCGTCGCCCGCTGGGTCCTGGAGAACCTGATCAACGTCGGCAGCGTCGACCGAGGCTTCCGCGCGGTGTACGGCACGTTCGCCGCCGACGGCAGCTACGTCCGCCGGGACTACGACTTCAAGCTCGTCGAGGAGGTCCCCGGCTACGACGGCGCGGTCTACCTCCGCACGACCGACGAGGCGGTCAACGTCCTCGTCGGCGCCCTCGACACGGACGTCACCAGCGCGCAGATCGCCGCCGAGGTCAAACTGGAGGTCCTCGTCCGGCGCGGCCGGCTCGCCGACGCCCAGCTCGCCGCCGAACAGGCCCGCTACCGCACCGTCCAGTACTCCGAGAGCCTGCGCCGCGCCCTGGAGGCCACCCGGCGCAACGTCCGCGCGGTCGACTGGCTCCACCAGGTGCCCGACATGATCGCCGAGGCGCTGGAGCACGTCGCCGACCGCTACCGGCACGAGAACGCGATCCTCACCAACATCCGCAAGGCCCGCGACGAGATCGAGGACGCCGAGAACAAGCGTCGCGCCGCCGAACTCGTCGACATCGTCAAGGACTGCATCCGCCGCCACACCCAGTTGCAGTCCCGCCTCCTGGAGGCCGGCCCGCTGTTCCGGGCGGAGCAGGACCGCCAGGCGTTCTCGACGCCCATGACGTCCTCGGGGATAGACCTCTACGGCCACCTCGTCGCCCCCGTGCTGCCGCTGCCCCTGGAGCAGGCCGCCCGGGTCACCGGAGCGTTCTTCGCGCGCGGCGCAGGCATGCGCACGCCGGTCTCCGTCCGCGTCGCCGACCTCGTCGAGATCCTCCTCACGCCCCCTGTCGAGCGCGAGCACCTCGGCGCGGAGATGCCCGAGCCCGACCTCATCGCCACGCCCGACGACAGCCGCTTCAGCGAGGAGCAGCTCGCCGCCGCCAAGGTCCTGCTGGACCTCCCGGCCGACGCCCCCCGCAGGCTCTCCGGGCTGCTCGCCGAAGCCCGCCGAACCGACCCCGAACTGCCCTACCTGGTCGCCCTCCTCGCGGTCCACGCCGCCAGCCCCGCGGTGGGCACCGCCTACCGCCAGGGCGAGGAGAAACTCCTGTTCGCCGTGGACGACGGGACCGAACTGGACGACCCCGAGTTCGGCGGGGCCGATCTGATCGTGGGAACCGCACTGCTGGACGCCGTCGGAATGGCCGCGGACCGGACCGAGGCGGCTTGATGTTCTGGAGTTCTTGTTGTGAGTGAGCACGCCGATGACTGAGCACGTCGAGTGGAGTGAGCCGGAGCCTCCCGCGCCCTCGGCTCCCGCCCCGATCACCCCCGCCGACGCCGCCGACGCCGCGCGGCTCGTCGCGTTCGGGCTTCAGCCCAAGCTCCAGCCCGCGCGCGACCAGGAGTACGCCGAACTGCTGCGCCGCTACCGCGAGGACCCGGCGTTCGGGCGGCTCGCCGACGCCGTCGCCACCGGCCTCGGGCTCGTCGTCCTGGAGGTCTCCCCGCGCGCGGGGATGGCCGTCACCGCAGGCGAGGACTCCGTGTTCGCCGTCCGCATGGGCGACTACGCGCGCCGGACGTCCGCCGACGGCAGCGACCGCTTCCTGCACGGCCTCGCGCACCTCGCCGTCGCCGCCATGGCGTTCCCCCGCCCCGAGGACCTCGCGGACGACGGCTACATCGGCCGCGTCAGCGTCCACGGCGTCGACGCGTTCGTCCGGCAGGCGTGCCGGCGCCTGGAGGAACGGGCCGCCGAGGACGGCGAGAACACCGACCCGGCGACCGACGCGCCCGGCCTGGAGTCCGCCTGGCGCGTGTGGACGCGCCGCAGCGCCACCGGCGCGACGAAGGACGCCCGCAGACTCGCCGGCTCCACCACCGGCATCGTCGGCAAGGCCGTCGCGTTCCTCACCGACTCCGGCTTCCTCCAGCGCACCGGGGACGACAACGGCGGCACCTATCGCACGACCGCCCGCTACCAGCTCCAGGTACGGGACATGGCCGGCAGCGCCGCCCTCGCCGAACTGCTGGAACTGGGCGTCGTCCCGGTGACCGACGGGACACCGACGCTGATGCCCGCCGAGGAGACCGACGACCTGGACCTGGTGGCCGACGCCGGTCTCCCGTTCCACGCGTGAACCGTTCGGGCCGCTGAGAACGATCCACTGACAAAGCCTGTCACCGACAGGCCCCACCACCGACAACCCTGCCGACCGATCCACCGCCGAAGATTCAACGACGAGAGCCGCCATGTACGAGCTGTCCCGGGTCCGCCTCTACTCCATCGGTCCAGCCGGTGCGCGCTACGCCGACACCGTGCTCGACCTGCGAGGAGTGGGCGACGTGGTGCCCGACCCCGCGCCCACGCAGGCGGAGTTCTTCCAGGACGAGCCGGTCGGCCCCCCGCGCCGCCCCGCACCCGCGGGCGTGCTCTTCCTGGAGAACGGCGGCGGCAAGTCCGTCCTGCTCAAGCTGATCTTCTCGGTGATGCTGCCCGGCCACCGCAACACCCTGGGCGGCGCCTCCTCCGGCGTGCTGCGCAAGTTCCTCCTGGCCGACGACTGCGGCCACGTCGCCCTGGAGTGGCAGCACGTCCTGACGGGCGAGTGCGTCGTCGTCGGCAAGGTCAGCGAGTGGCGCGGCCGGCAGGTCTCCAACGACCCCCGCAAGTTCGCCGAGGCGTGGTACTCCTTCCGCCCCGGCCCCGGCCTCTCCCTGGACAGCCTCCCGGTCGCCGAGTCCACCGCCGTACGGGCCCCCGTCGAGGGCGCCTCCGGGGCGCAGGGGCGGCGCCGCACCATGAAGGGCTTCCGGGACGCCGTCACCGACGCCGACAAGGCGTACCCGCACCTGGAGGTGCACTGGGAGGAGATCCACGACCGGTGGGTCGAACACCTCACCGAACTGGGCCTCGACCCCGAACTCTTCCGCTACCAGCGCGAGATGAACGCCGACGAGGGCGAGGCCGCCGGCCTCTTCGCCGTCAAGAAGGACGCAGACTTCACCGACCTGCTGCTGCGGGCCGTCACCGACACCCGGGACACCGACGGACTCGCCGACCTCGTCGGCGGCTTCGGCAACAAACTGGGCCGCCGCGCCGAACTGATCGCCGAACGCGACTTCACCGCGGGCTCGGCGGACCTCCTCGGCCGCATCGTCGATGCCACCGAGACGCGTGCGCGCACCCGGGACGTCCACGCCGCGGCCGAGCGCCGCACACGCGCCCTCGCGCGCCGGCTGTCCGCA
>NZ_JBTYMC010000484.1:0-3460 GCF_054880855.1 Streptomyces sp. S6
GCGGGGACAGGCGGAGTATGTCCAGTGTGTGAACAGATCGACCACGATGTGGGATACGGGGATACGATCACGCCCCCGCGTCCTGAAACCGCTCTCAGGAACCCCTCTCACCGTACGACGTGGTCGAGCTGGCCCAGAAGCTGGCGGTGGACCACGACCTGGTCCTCGTCGAGGGCGCGGGCGGGCTGCTCGTGCGGTTCGACGAGGAGGGCGGGAACCTCTCCGACGTCGCCGCGCTGCTGCGGGCGCCGGTGCTGCTGGTCGCCTCGGCGGGACTCGGGACGCTGAACACGACCGAGCTGACGGCCCGTGAACTCCGGTCCCGTGAGGTGGAGTTGCTCGGGGTGGTGATCGGGAGCTGGCCCTCTTCGCCCGATCTGGCGATGCGGTGCAACGTGGAGGATCTGCCGGTGGTGGCGGGGGCGCCGCTGCTGGGGGTGCTGCCGGAGGGGGTGGGGGTGTTGGCGCCCGCCGACTTCCGTGCCGCTGCGGGGAGTTGGCTGGCGGCTCGGCTGGACGGGGTGTGGGAGGCGGAGGGGTTTCGGGCGGGGTTGTAGGGGGTGGGGCCGGGGGTGTTCCCGACGGCCCGATTCCGAGGGGTGCGCGGCGGCCGTGTGAGCCCGCGTGCAGGAGGCCCCCATGCCGACGCGCACCCCCAAGGACGCCGTCCGTCATCCGTTGTTCGCCCGCTTCTACACCCGGTTCAGTGTGGCGGCGGAGCCGTCCGTCGGGCCGCTGCGCACCGAACTGCTGGCCGGGCTGTCGGGGCGGGTGATCGAGGTGGGTGCGGGGAACGGGCTGAACTTCGCGCACTATCCGGCGGCCGTCTCGGAGGTCGTCGCCCTCGAACCGGAGCGACTGCTTCGGCAGGCGGCGCGGGTGGCCGCGCTGCGCGCCGAGGTGCCGGTCGACGTCGTGCCGGGGGTCGCGGAGGCGCTGCCCGTGAAGAGCGAGGCGTTCGACGCGGCCGTGCTGTCGCTGACGCTGTGCAGTGTGCGGGACGTGGAGCGAGCGCTGCGGGAGCTGCGGCGGGTGCTGCGGCCGGGTGGTGAGCTGCGGTTCTTCGAGCACGGGCGGGGTGGCGGGCCGGTGATGCGGGGTGTGCAGCGGGGGCTGGACCGGACGGTGTGGCCGCTGCTGTTCGGGGGGTGCCGGCTGGACCGGGACCCGGTGGCGTCGATCGTCCTGGCCGGGTTCGAACTCGGGGAGCACCGGCGGCTGAGGGTGCCGCCTTCGGGGCTGGTGTCGCCGTCGTCGTACTGCGTTCTGGGGGTGGCGCGGCGGCCGGTGGGGTGAGGGTCTCCACCCTGAGGTGGAGGGAGGATGTCTGACTTCAGAGGGATGTCGTCCGCGAGGGTGGCGGTCCTACGCTCGGGCACAGGAGAAAGGCACCGAGTGAGGAGGCCGCAGTGTCCGCATCTGCCGTACGGCGAGGGCCGGGGCTCGGCGTGTCCGGCGAGGTGGCGGCGCGGGCCCGGGGGCTGACGAAGGCGTACGGCTCGGGTGAGACGGCAGTGGTGGCGCTGGACTCGGTGGACGTGGACATCGCGCGGGGGCGGTTCACCACGGTGATGGGGCCCTCGGGGTCGGGGAAGTCGACGCTGATGCACTGCCTCGCCGGGCTGGACTCCGTGTCGGCGGGCCGCGTCTGGCTGGGCGACACGGAGATCACGGGCCTGAAGGACCGCGAGCTGACCCGGCTGCGGCGTGACCGGATCGGGTTCATGTTCCAGTCGTTCAACCTGATCCCGACACTGACGGCCGCCGAGAACATCACCCTCCCCATGGACATCGCGGGCCGCGGACCCGACCAGGAGTGGCTGGCCCGCATCATCGACACCCTGGGCCTGCGCGACCGCCTGAAGCACCGCCCCGCCCAGCTCTCCGGCGGCCAGCAGCAACGCGTCGCCTGCGCCCGTGCCCTCCTCTCCCGCCCCGAGCTGATCTTCGCCGACGAGCCCACCGGCAACCTCGACTCCCGGGCCGGCCTGGAGGTCCTCACGATCCTCCGCCAAGCCGTCGACACCCTCGGCCAGACCGTCGTCACCGTCACCCACGACCCCAACGCCGCCGCCCACTCCGACCTCGTCCTCTTCCTGGCGGACGGGCGGCTCGTGGAGGACATGGAGCGGCCCACGGCGGAGGGGGTGCTGGAGCGGATGCGGATGTTCGCGGGCGGCGGGTCGTCGTCGAAGGAGGGCGGCGCGGGGACCGGGACCGGAGGAGCCGACGGGACACCCTCCGGTTCGCCCCGCGCGCCGCACGCGCCCCGGCACCCTCGCCCCGGCCCCGGCAAGGAGGGCTGACCCGTGCTGAAAGCCACCCTCCGCAGTTTCCTCGCGCACAAGGGCCGCCTGCTGCTGTCGGCGCTCGCCGTCCTCCTGTCGGTGGCGTTCGTGGCGGGGAGTCTGATCTTCTCGGACACGGTGACGCGGACGTTCGACCGGCTGTTCGCGTCGACGTCGGCGGATGTGACGGTCCAGCCGAAGGACGACCTCGGCTCGGCGGTGCCGACGGGGGCCGTCCAGACGCTGCCCGCCGCTCTCGCGGGGCGCCTGGCGAGGGTCCCCGGTGCCGCGGACGCCCATGCGGAGGTGAGCGTCGGGAACGCGACGGTGGTGGACGCGCGGAACAAGCCGGTGGGCCCCACGACCGGCGCCCCCACCCTGACCCTGGGCTGGCACATCACGGACCGCAGCCCGGTGAAGCTGACGTCCGGCCGGGCGCCGCGCGGCGTTGGGGAGGCGCTGCTCGACGCGGACACGGCCGACAAGAAGGACGTCGGGATCGGCGACCGGCTGACGGTGCTGGCCCAGCCGGGCACGTTCCGGGTGAGGGTCGTCGGGATCGTCACGTTCACGACGACCAACCCGGGCGCGGCCCTCGTCCTCCTGGACCAGTCGGTGGCGGCGAAGCAGCTCCTCGGCTCGGCGGACCGGGCGACGACGATCGAGCTGCGGGCGGCGCCGGGCGTGCCGGACGCGGTGCTGAAGGAGCGGGTGGCGAGCGCCCTCGGCACGGGCTCGTACGACGTGAGGACGGCGAGCGAGCAGGCGAAGTCCTCGGCGGAGCAGCTCGGCGCGTTCCTGGACGTCATCAAGTACGTGATGCTGGGCTTCGCGGGGATCGCCGTGCTCGTCGGCGTCTTCCTGATCGTCAACACGTTCTCGATGCTGATCGCCCAGCGCACGAGAGAGCTGGGCCTGCTGCGGGCGCTGGGCGCGGACCGCCGCCAGGTGCGCCGCTCGGTCCTCACGGAGGCGGTCCTGCTGGGCCTCACGGGCTCCACGCTGGGCCTCGCCGCGGGCATCGGCCTCGCGGTGGGGTTGATCCGGTTGATGAGCGTGTTACACCCTCGACAAAGTGGGTGTCGAATGGAAACTGGCGAACTTCCGGAACATCTCCGTCGCCCGCAAAGCCTCAGTAGCCCAACTCGACACCCACGTCGGCCCCAAACACT
>NZ_JBTYMC010000485.1:0-3432 GCF_054880855.1 Streptomyces sp. S6
GGGCTGCCCAGCCGGCGACCGCGCCGGGGACCGTGACGGGCAGGGCGCCGAGCACGGGCATCAGGTCGTGCGCGGCTGTGAGCGCTTCCACGTCGATCGCGCGGGGGGCCCGGCCGCTGGCGTTGACGCAGCGGACGGCGCCGTCGGGGGTGCCCACGAGGGCCAGCAGGTCGCCGCCGACGGAACACTGGTTGGGGTAGACCACCGTCAGCATGGCGGCGGCGGCGAGCGCCGCGTCGACCGCGTTCCCGCCCTCGCGCAGCACGTCGGCGGCGGCCTCGCCGGCTGCCGCGTGCGGGGTCGCGACGGCCCAGCGCTCGCCGCTCGCGGCAAGCTGACGTTCGGTGAATGCGGACATGGTTCCCTTTCCCGAGTGCACTGGGGCCAGTGGTGAAGAGGTCTCTTTAACCGCCGCGTAACGCGGACTTCTTGACAGTCCAAGAGCGGCGGGCCTAGCTTCGCTGCCATAGTCAACGTCATCGACTATGACACTGACTTATCTCGCCGCGCAACAGCGCGATTCCGCAAAGGGGTTCGGAAATGGCCTGGTCGCACGCTTTTTCCCGCCGATCGACAGCCGTGCTGGCAGGGACCACCGCCGTGGCCGCCCTGGCCCTCACCGGATGCTCCACGACCTCCGACGGCACCGACGCCGCCGCCCCCGCCCCCGCGTCGGTGAAGCTGCCGGCCGGCGCGCTCATGAAAGACGGTCACCTCACCTACTGCGCCGACATCAGCGCGCCCCCGCTGAGCTATTACGACGTCGCGCAGAAGGCGGTGGGCGCCGAGATCGAGCTCGGCGACGCGCTGGCCGCCCAGTTCGGGGTCAAGGCGGACTGGGCCAACACCAGCTTCAGCGGGATCATCCCGGCGCTCCAGGCCAAACAGTGCGACGTGATCGTCAGCCAGCTCTACATCAAGCCCGAGCGGGAGAAGGTCGTCGACTTCGTCCCCTACATGTACGCCTCCAACACCCTCGTCGTGGCCGCCGGGAACGCGGGGAAGATCAAGGGCCCGGACGACCTGTGCGGCACGAAGGCGGCCGGGCAGACCGGCACGACCGCCGCCCAGTACCTCGCCGACCAGTCCAAGAAGTGCGAGGCGGCCGGCAAGGGGAAGATCGACATCCGGCTGTTCACCAAGGACAGCGACGCCCTCCAGCAACTGCGGCTGGGGCTCGTCGACGCGTACAGCTCGACGCTGGAGACCGCCGCCTACGTGCAGAAGCAGCAGCCCGGTACGTTCGCCCTCGTCGGTGAGCCCTTCAACCGCGTCAAGGTGGGGGCCGCGACCCGCAAGGGTGACACGGCCCTGCACGACGCGCTCGCCAAGGCGCTCGCCGCCGTACGGGGAAGCGGCGCGTACGACGCGATCCTCAAGAAGTGGAACCTGACCGGCGACAGCATCGCCGACTGACGTCGCAGCAGGCACGCAGAGAGAGACCCACGTGACCCACGCAACCGTGCTCGCCGACGCGGGGCCGCCGGTCGGCTTCGACTGGCCGTTCTTCTGGCACTACCTGATCTCGCCGTCCGACGTGTTCCTCGAAGGACTCTGGCGCACCGTCTACATCTCCGTCGTGGCCCAACTCCTCGGCGTGCTCCTCGGGTTCGCCCTCGCGCTGGCCCAGCGCAGCCGCTTCGCCCCGGTGCGCCGGGGCTCCGGAACGTACGTCTGGCTGGTCCGGGGGACGCCGCTGCTCGTGCAGCTCGTCCTCGTCTACAACGGGCTCGCAGCGGCGGGGGTCTACCGGTTCGGTGACCTCCAGGTCGGCGGGCTCGTGCTCCTCGGGGTCGTGCAGGCCGCCATACTGACGCTCTCGCTGAACGAGGCCGCGTACATGGCGGAGATCTTCCGCGCGGCCCTCGACGCCATCGATCCCGGGCAGGCGGAGGCGGCGCAGGCGCTCGGTATGACCCCGGCGACGACCATGCGGGTCGTGCTGCTGCCCCAGGCGCTGCGGATCATCGTTCCGCCGCTGGGCAACGAGTTCAACCTGATGATGAAGTCGACGTCCGTGCTGTCGGTCATCGGCCTCCAGGAGATGTTCCTGACCGCGCAGTCCGTCAACTCGGCGACGTTCAAGACCTTCGAGATCTTCCTCGTCGTCGCCTGCTACTACCTCGCGCTGACGACCGTGTGGTCGTTCGTCCAGCGGTTCATCGAGCGCCGGCTCGCGGGACCCGGACCGGTCGTCGAGACCCCCTCGCTGCGGGAGCGGCTCACCGGCGGCGGGCTGCGCCGCACCACCGTCCGCAAGGACACCGTGCTCGCGGGCAAGGAGAGCCACTGACATGGACGCCATCACGAAACTCGACGCGGCGGCCGATCCCTCGGCGGTGATGTCCGCCCGCGGGGTGGCCAAGCGGTTCGGGACGGTCCGGGTGCTGAACGGGATCTCCATGGACGTCCGGGCCCGTGAGGTCGTCGTCATGGTGGGGCCGTCGGGGTCCGGCAAGACCACGTTCCTGCGCTGCCTCAACCATCTGGAGCGCATCGACGAGGGCGAGATCCTCGTCCACGGGCGGCCTGTCGGGTATCGGCCCCGGAGTTCCGGCTCGGACCGGCCCGCGAAGGTGGGGCGGCCGGTGGAGGAGCGGCCGAAGGTGGTGGCCGAGCGGCGCCGCGACATCGGCTTCGTCTTCCAGCGGTTCAACCTCTTCCCCCACCTGTCCGCGCTCGACAACGTGGCCGTCGCGCCGACGAAGGTCCTCGGCGTGCCCAAGGCCGAGGCCAGGGAGCAGGCACGGGCCCTCCTCGCCCGCGTGGGCCTGGAGCACAAGGCGTCCGCACGGCCGTCGGCACTCTCCGGCGGCCAGCAGCAGCGCGTCGCCATCGCCCGCGCCCTCGCCATGAAGCCCGGACTGATGCTCTTCGACGAGCCGACCAGCGCCCTCGACCCCGAGATGGTCGGCGAGGTCATCGCCGTGATGAAGGAGCTCGTCGACGACGGCATGACGATGATCGTCGTCACCCACGAAATGGGCTTCGCCCGCTCCGCCGCCGACCGGCTGGTCATGTTCGACCAGGGGACGATCCTGGAGGAGGGGCCTCCGGAGCAGCTCATGACCGACCCTGCGCATGAACGCACGCGGACGTTCCTCCGACGCATCCACGAGACTCACTGACCGTCTCGGGCACTGGGCGGAAGAGCGGGCTGCCTGGTGCTGGGCTGGGATCGCGAGGGAGGGGCGGGTTCGCGAGGAACGGGCGCGTGAGCGGGGCCGGGGCACCGAGAGCGGGGCGAGGACTCGGGGAGCGGGACGGGGACTCGGGGAGCGGGACGGGGACTCGGGGAGCGGGATGGGGACTCGGGGAGCGGGGCGGCGGACGCAAGAAACGGGCGAGGGCACGGGAACGAGGCCGAGGCACCGAGAACCGGGCCGAGGTTCGGAGAGCAGGGCGGCGGACGCAAGAAACGGGCGAGGGCAC